>JAEUMW010000225.1 GCA_016791345.1 Betaproteobacteria bacterium
ATCGACTCCACGCGACACTTGTTTATTAAGAAGGACAAGCCCAAGAGAGCCGCGCTCCGCAGCGGGCGAGCCGGGCGGCGCAGCGCCGTTCGCCGCATCGAGCGCCCCCGTTACCGTGACCTCAGTTGCGCATAATGTATATTATGTAAATATAAATGCTGCAACCTTGGCTTGCGCCTTACGAAAGGCTTTAGTTTGCGCACTTCATGGTTTTCCTTCTTCCTTCTTCAGCCCCCTGGGGCGCGCACCCCAAAGAGAGCCGTGAAGTTCGCCGTCGTCTGATACGCCACATCCTCGAATCGGATGTTCCTCAGGCGCGCGACTTCCTCGGCCACGTGCATCACGTAAGCCGGCTGATTCATCTTGCCGCGATGTGGCACGGGTGCGAGGTACGGAGAGTCGGTCTCGATCAGCATGCGGTCCATCGGCACTCTGCGCGCGACTTCCTTCAGCGCGACGGCGTTCTTGAACGTCACGATGCCTGAGAACGAGATGTAGAACCCGAGATCCAGGGCCGCAGCGGCAACGTCCCAGGACTCCGTAAAGCAGTGCATTACACCGCCAACCTCGCTGGCTCGCTCTTCACGCATCAAGCGCAGGGTGTCCTGGGCAGCAGACCGGGTATGGATGATCAAGGGTTTGCCTGTCTCACGTGCGGCTCGGATGTGGCAGCGGAAGCGTTCGCGTTGCCATTCAAGATCGCCGGTCAAACGATAGTAGTCGAGCCCGGTTTCTCCAATCGCCACAACCTTGGGATGCGCAGCCAGAGCGGCGAGGCCGTCGGTCGTGGGTTCTTCGACCCCTTCGTAATCGGGATGGACCCCTACAGACGCGAATATCTCGGGAAATTGCTCGGCGATCCGTAGAATGGCGGGAAAGGTCGAAAGGCCGACCGACACGCAAAGCGCGGCGCCGACGCCATTCTCCTTCATCCGCCGAAGGATGCCATCGAGATCCCCTGCCAATTCCGGGAAGTCGATATGGCAGTGGGAATCGACCAGGATGGGCGATGTCATCGATGCGCCCCCTGCATGCATCGCTGATATGAAAGAAAGAGGTGCTCCAGCACGAGCCGCGGATTCAGAGGATGTCGCACGCGCGATTCCCCCAGCACCAGTGCGCGATAGAATCTCTCCAGTTGCACGGCGTCAGCGTGCTTCGCGAGTTCCTGCAGAGTCTGCGCGAAGTCCGGGTTGTAGCGTATGTGGCCGGTAAGCCGCATCGACACAAGGTCATACGTCCATTTCTGAAGCCAGCCGAGTACTCGAGACAGTTCACGACCCTCGTGAGTCGCCGCGAAACCAACCGGATCGAACGCCCGGGCTGCCAGATGCTCAAGAAACGATTTGCGTCGCTCCGGATAATCGCCTCGTGTGTTGTCCAGCGCTTGCAGTGGAGCGAAGCCCGCGTCGGCGAGCGCCTGTGCTGGGTGCTCGATGCCCTCTTCCAGCATCCAAGCCGTGCTTTCCTCCGGGATGGGAATGCGCATGGGGAGTGCCCGGCAGCGGCTACGCACCGTGGGTAGAATACGGTGGATGCGGTGAGCCACCAGCAGCAGGACGGTGTCGCGCGGAGGTTCTTCGAGCGTCTTGAGCAATGCATTCGCCGCATTGACGTTGAGTTCATCGGCGGGGTGCACCAAGACCACCTTCTTTCCCTGGCGGTGCGCCGAAAGGTCAAGGAATCCCGCCAGTGCCCGGATCTGCCCCACCGCGATCTGACTACCCCCCTGCTTCGTCCGTCCGGATCCGGTATCTGTACCCGGTTCTTCCACTGTTTCGAATGCCTCGGGCTGGAGAAGCTTGAAGTCGGGGTGTGACTCCTGCCGATACCAGTGACAGGACAGGCATGACTCACACGGATCCAGACCGGGGCGGGAGGTCTCGCAAAGCAGCGCCTGCGCGAGCACTTTGGCAAAGTGAAGTTTGCCGATCCCTTTCGGTCCATGAATCAGGAACGCGTGTGGAAACGCCTGCCCCCCGAGTTGCTGCCATAACTGTTTCTGCCAAGGAAATATCATTGCTTCATATACTTGTCATTATTACTTCAAGTTGTTCTCTAACATTCTCAACGGACACGTCGGCCTTTACCAAGCGAATGCGCCGAGGCGACGCTGCCTGCCGCTGCAGGTATACGGCACGCACACGTTCGAAGAATGACGTCTGTTCCTCCTCGAAGCGGTCACGGGCCCGCGACCGATCCAGTCGCGCAATCGCACACTCGACAGAGACGTCGAAGAGCAGCGTCAGGTCTGGCTGCAGGTCTCCCTGGACCCACTTCTCCAGTGCGGCCAGGCGTTCAAGCGCGATGCCTCGCCCGCCGCCTTGATAAGCCATGGTCGCGTCGGTGAAGCGATCACACACCACCCATTCCCCGGCCTCGATGGAGGGTCTGATCACCTTCGCGATATGTTCCTGCCTCGCGGCGAACATCAAGAGCGCTTCAGTCTCGGCATCCATCGGCTCCTGCAAGAGCAGTTCACGCAGTCGCTCCCCGACCGCTGTACCTCCGGGCTCGCGCGTGACCCGCACCATCTTGCCGCCCGCGCGCAGCCGATCCGCGAACCAGGCGAGATGGGTGGTCTTGCCAGCCCCGTCGATTCCCTCGAAGGTGATGAACTTGCCTCGTTTCACGATGGTTTGCCACCCCTGCACAAGGTCAATGGCGTCCTCTCTGATAGCGGTCCACGGCGCGATTGTGCTCTTCCATGGAGGGGGAGAAGTGACTCGTACCGTCACCTCTTGCGACGAAATAGAGCGCGTCGGTCTTCGGCGGGTTCAACGTTGCAGAAAGCGATGCGAGGCCGGGCATCGAGATCGGTGTCGGTGGCAGGCCCGGGCGAGTGTAGGTGTTGAAAGGCGTGTCGCGCTGCAGGTCGGCTTTCCGCAGATTTCCGTCGAAGGCCACACCCAGTCCGTAGATGACGCTCGGGTCGGTCTGCAGTTTCATGCCGCGCCGCAGCCGGTTCACGAACACGGCTGCAACCAGCGGGCGGTCCGCCTCGGCACCAGTCTCCTTTTCGACGATCGATGCGAGGATCAGCGCCTCGTACGCAGAATTGAAAGGAAGGTCGGATGCGCGCGCGCTCCACAGGCTATCGAGGCGCTTTTGCATTCCCTCACGCGACTGCCGCAGGACATCGAGGTCGCTCGCACCACGGCTGAAGCGATAGGTATCCGGGAAGAAGAGCCCCTCGCCGCTTGCGTAGCCGGACACACCTAAGCGTTCCAGCAACTGCGCCTCCGACAGCATGCTGCTGTCGTGACGGAGATACGGATGCTCGGCCAACGCCTGACGTATCTGGCGTAACGTCCAACCTTCCACCAGGGTGATCTGCTCCTGGACCACATCTCCCCGCCTGAGTTTCTCGATCAGCTCAAGGGGCGTGATGGCGGCTGCGATCTCGTAGCTTCCCGCCTTGAGGCTGGCGTCGTCACCCTGGAGCCGCGCGAGCAGTTCGAAGCGCCACGGCTCCGTCAGCACGTCGGCCGCGACCAGCTGTCGCGCGATGCTTCTCAGACTGCTGCCGGACTTGAGCTCGAAGGCCTTCGGCAGCGCACCACGCAATGGTAACGGAGCGTGCGCGAACTGATACAGCGACGCCGTCGCGATCGCAATGGTCCCTACTGTCGCGACCACAAGCCACGCGATAAAGCTCCTAATCCTCGGCACCATCCAGCCAACCCCTCACACGGACGGTCCATTCGCTTCCTTCCCAAGTGCGATCTGCCAGACTTCGAACCCGCCACGCGCCGATCAGGCTGTTGACGAGGACTACCTCGTCCGCCCCCAACAGATCGTCCCAGGAAAGGTCGACAACCCGAAGCGGCACACGGTCGCGCACCGCCGCGTCGATGATGCGCTCTCGCGTCACCCCGGAGACGCCACAGCGCGACAGATCCGGCGTCTGCAGCACTCCCTTGCGAACAGCGAAGATGTTCGTGGCGATACCCTCGATGACGTGACCTTCCGCGTCGAGGAGCAGGCCTTCCGCCACGGTGTCGTCCGCCCATTCCGCGCGTGCGATGACGTTCTCGAGGCGATTCAGGTGTTTGACCCCCGCAAGCCGAGGCTGTATCGCGAGCCGAAGCCGGCACCGACGAACGTTGACACCCTGTTCGCGATGCCCAGCCGGATACGACGGCAGCGGACCTGCCGACACGATTCGAGTGGGAAGCGGGGAGGCGGGCGCCGCGTATCCGCGGGGACCTTCGCCACGCGTGACGATGATCTTGCCTGCGGCCTCAGGCAAGCCGGAGGCCGCGATCGTCAGTTCGGCGAGCAGCGTGTGCGAAGGGGGGCACGGCAGGCCGATGGCGTCGCAATCCGCCTGCAGCTTTCGATAGTGACGCGCCCAGCAGACCGCCCTGCCCGCGCGCAGCAAGCAGGTTCGGAATACACCATCACCGTAGGCGAGGCCGCGGTCTGCCGGATTCACCGCTCCGTTCGTTTGGCCATTGACGAGAATTCCCATGGCCTTTGTGCGGAGTTTCGAAGTCACCCGCCCTCGACCGGCAGCGGGGCCTCGTGAGCGAGTTGGCCTAGATCCGCCGGAAAACCAGTGTGGCGTTCGTTCCGCCGAAGCCGAACGAGTTGGACACGGCGACGCCTATCTTCATCTCGCGCGCCGCGTTGGGAACGTAGTCGAGGTCACACTGCGGATCGGGATCGACAAGATTGATCGTCGGCGGAGCCAGCTGATCGCGCACCGCAAGCACCGAGAACACGGCTTCGACACCGCCAGCGGCGCCCAGAAGATGCCCGGTCATCGACTTGGTGGAACTCATGGCGACCCGCTTCGCGCTCTCGCCGAGGCAACTCTTCACCGCAACAGTCTCGGCAATGTCACCAAGCGGTGTCGACGTCCCGTGAGCGTTGATGTAGTCGACCTCGTTGCTGTTGACACCTGCACTCTGGAGCGCGTTGCGCATGCAGCGCGCGGCGCCCTCGCCATCCTCGCAGGGCGCTGTAATGTGGTAGGCGTCGCTGCTCATGCCAAAGCCTGCGAGTTCCGCGTAGATGCGCGCCGCGCGCTTCCTGGCATGCTCGAGTTCTTCCAGGATGAGCATGCCTGCGCCCTCGCCGAGGACGAATCCGTCGCGCCCGATGTCCCAGGGACGGCTCGCTCCCGCCGGATCGGCATTGCGCACGCTCAAGGCGCGCGCCGCGCAGAAACCACCGATGCCAAGGGGAGACACGGTGGACTCGGCGCCACCTGCGATCATCACATCGGCATCGCCATACTCGATGAATCGCGCCGCGGTACCGATGCAGTGATTGGACGTGGCGCAGGCAGTCACCATGGAGAAGTTCGGTCCCTTCACCCGATACATGATCGAGATGATGCCCGAGATGATGTTGATGATCGTGCCCGGCACGAAGAAGGGGCTGATCTTCCGCGGCCCCGATTCGGAAATCACGCGATGGGTATCCTCGATCATCGGCAAACCGCCGATGCCCGAGCCGATGTTCACGCCGATCCGCTCCGCGTTCTCTTCGGTGACCACGAGGCCGGCGTCGGCGATTGCGTCGACGGCGGCAGCGACCCCATAGTGCACGAAAGTGTCATAGCGGCGGGCTTCCTTCGCCGATATGTACCGCGCGGGATCGAAGTCCTTCACCTCTCCCGCAATGCGGGAAGAAAACGCCGATGCGTCGAAGCGGGTGATCGGACCGATTCCCGAGCGCCCCTCCCGCACATTTGCCCACGCGGCGTCGATCGAATTGCCCACGGGGCTGACGATGCCCAAGCCCGTGACCACGACTCTGCGTCTGCTCACCTGCGCACCCCTGCGTCCGGATCTGCCGCTGCGGCTGCGAGCCGATCAGCCGAGGTGCGACTTGATGTAATCGATCGCCTGCTGCACGGTGGCGATCTTCTCGGCCTCCTCGTCGGGAATCTCGCATTCGAATTCCTCTTCGAGGGCCATCACGAGCTCGACCGTATCCAGGGAGTCGGCACCGAGGTCGTCGACGAACGACGATTCGTTCTTGATTTCGGATTCGTTGACGCCCAATTGCTCGGCGACGATTTTCTTTACACGTGCTTCGATGTTGTCCATGGTATCCCCATCCCTGTCAGTAACGCAGCGGGTTAGCGGTATTGCGTGGAATACGGGCCGCAGCCCGCGGGTGTCGAAAAGTTCGCGAATTCTACCAGAACGAAGGTTGCGGAAGAATGCGACCGGGTGTTCCTTCAGCCGTCATTCCATGTACATTCCACCATTTACGTGGAGTGTCGCCCCGGTGATGTAGGCTGCTCCGGCAGACGCCAGGAACACCACCGCCGCCGCGATGTCTTCGCCGCGGCCCAGACGGCCCACGGGGATCTGCTGGACGAGCGCCTCGGTCTGCGCTTCGCCGAGCGCACGGGTCATGTCGGTGTCGATGAACCCGGGTGCGACACAGTTGACAGTGATGCCCCGGCTCCCCACCTCGCGCGCGAGTGCCTTGGTGAATCCGACCATGCCGGCTTTGGCGGCCGCATAATTGGCCTGGCCCGCATTGCCCATCGCGCCCACCACCGAACCGATGTTGATGATGCGACCCGTGCGCGCCTTCATCATCGTGCGCAGCACGAGCTTCGACATCCGGTAGACCGAGCGCAGGTTGGTGTTGAGGATGTCGTCCCACTCCTCGTCCTTCATGCGCACGAGCAGATTGTCCCGGGTGATGCCGGCATTGTTGACGAGGATCGAGAGCGTCCCGAACTGCTCCTGGGTACGATCGACGACGTGCTGCGCCTGCTCGTGAGAGTTCACGTCGAGCACCATGCCGGTACCGGCCAGCCCCGCTTCGCCCAGCGCCGCGGCGATGCTCGCCGCGCCCGCTTCGGTCGTCGCCGTGCCGACCACTGTTGCTCCCTGGCGGGCGAGTTCGAGCGCAATGGCGCGACCGATGCCACGGGTGGCCCCGGTCACGAGTGCAATCTTTCCCTTCATCATGAACGCACCTTCTGCAGCGCTGCCAGCGCTTCCTTGACCTGCGACGCATCGGCGAGCGCATAGAACGGGACGGCACCCGCCGTGCGCTTGCTGATCCCGGCGAGCACCTTGCCCGGGCCGCACTCCATGAGGTGCGTCACCCCCTCGCCCACCAGATAACGGATCGTATCGACCCAGCGGACCGGGCTGTAGAGCTGTCGCGCCAGGGCGTCCTTGATGGCGGTCGGGTCAGCGTGGGTCGCCACGTCTGCATTGTGAACCACTGGCACCGACGGCACCGCCAGTGTGATGCCGGCGAGGAACTCGGTCAGACTGCCTGCCGCCGGTCGCATCAAGCTGCAGTGGCACGGCACGCTCATCGGCAGCATCAGCCCGCGCTTTGCGCCGCGCGACTTGGCGAGATCGATGCCGCGATGAAGCGCGCCGTTGTGACCGGCGATCACGACCTGGGCCTGTGCGTTGAAGTTGGCGGCTTCCAGCACTTCGCCCTGCGCTGTCTCTTCGCAGATCTTGAGCACCGCGTCATCGGCCAGCCCGAGAATCGCCGCCATCCCGCCCAGACCTTCGGGCACGGCGGCCTGCATGGCTTCGGCGCGATGGCGTACGAGCGGCACCGCGTCTTCGAAGCGCAGCGCGCCGGAGGCGACCAGGGCCGAGTACTCGCCGAGACTGTGGCCTGCCAGCAGCGCCGGTGCCGGACCGCCGAGCGCCTGCCAGGCACGATACACGGCCACCCCGGCGACCAGCATCACCGGCTGCGTGTAAGTGGTGAGGTGCAGTTTTTCTGCGGGACCTTCGGCGACGAGCGTCCACAGGTCGGTGCCGAAGATCTCCGACGCCTCGTCGAACGTCTCCCGGATCTTCGGCAGGCCATCGTACTGATGCATCATGCCGACCGATTGCGAGGCCTGGCCCGGAAACACGATTGCGAGTTTCACCCTGGTTGCTCCCGTTGATCCTTCGGCCTAGAAGCGCAGCAGCGCTGCGCCCCACGTGAACCCGCCACCGACCCCTTCCAGCAGCACGCGGTGACCGCGGCGAATGCGGCCTTCGCGCACCGCCTCGTCGAGCGCCAGCGGGACCGACGCGGCAGAGGTGTTCGCATGCCGGTCCACGGTGACGACGACACGCGCGAGCGGCAGTCCGAGCCTCTTCGCGGTAGCCTCGATGATGCGGATGTTGGCCTGATGCGGAATCAGCCAGTCGATGTCCTGCACCGTGAGTCCGTTCTCGGACAGCGCCTCGTGGGCAACTTCGGACAGCACCTTCACCGCAAACTTGAAGACGGCGCCGCCGTCCATCTGCACGAACGGGCGTCCGCGCACGTTGCCGCCGGACACGTGGCCGGGAACGCTGAGGATATCGTGATACGTGCCGTCTGCGTGCAGATGCGTGGAGAGAATTCCGGGCTCGTCGGCAGCGCTCAACACGACGGCGCCTGCCCCGTCACCGAAGAGCACGCAGGTCCCGCGGTCGTTCCAGTCGAGAATGTGCGAATAGACTTCCGCCCCGACGACCAGGGCATGACGGCACTTGCCAGCGCGCACGTAGAGATCGGCTGTCGCCAGCGCGTAGATGAAGCCGGCACAGACCGCCTGCACATCGAAGGCGGGGCACGGCCCTGCGCCGAGCTTGCTTTGCAGGATGCAGGCAGTGCTCGGAAAAACGACGTCTGGCGTCGTCGTCGCGACGATGACGAGATCGAGGTCGGCGGGGCTCACACCGGCGGCATCGAGCGCGCGACGGCTCGCCTCCAAGGCGAGATCGCTCGCCAGTTCGCCCTCGCCCGCGACATGGCGCTCGCGGATGCCGGTGCGTGTCCGGATCCAGTCGTCGCTGGTGGCGACGGTCTGCTCGAGCTCCTGGTTCGTAAGTGTCCGGGCCGGTAGATATGCCCCGGTACCGGCGATTCGTGAAAAGGTCACGACGCGTCCTCCTGCAGCAAGGCCAGGCGATCGCTGATGCGCCGCAGAACGCCCTCCCCAACCTCTTCGTATGCCCGTCGCAGCGCACACTCGAACGCGAAGCTGTCCGCGGAGCCGTGGCTCTTCACGACGATCCCGCGCAGTCCGAGCAGACAGGCGCCGTTGAACTGTCGGGGATCGACGCGCTTCTTGAACGCCCTGATGATGGGCAGCGCGACGACCCCGCAAAGCCGCGTGAAGAGATTGCGGCTGAATTCCTGACGCAGATAGGAACCCAGCATCTGGGCGAGCCCCTCCGAAGTCTTGAGCGCGACGTTGCCGACGAAGCCGTCGCACACCACGACATCCGTGACTCCCTTGTAGATGTCGTCGCCCTCGATGTTGCCGTGAAAATTGAGCCCGCTGCGGCGCAGGAGCTCGCCCGCCTGACGCACGACCTCGTTGCCCTTGATGTCCTCCTCCCCGATGTTGAGCAGACCCACAGTCGGACGTTCCTTATGGCCGAGCGCCGCTGACAGAGAGGCGCCCATCACGCCGAACTGCAGCAGGTGCAACGGCGTGCAGTCGACATTGGCGCCGAGGTCGAGCATGTACGTGCTGCCCTGCATCGTCGGCAGGACCGTGGCGATCGCCGGGCGCTCGATCCCCGGCAGCGTCTTCAGGACGAAGCGCGCGGTCGCCATCAGCGCTCCGGTGTTGCCGGCACTGATACAGGCGTGCGCCTCCCCGGTCTTCACCAGATTGATCGAAACGCGCATCGACGAGTCCTTCTTGCGCTTGAGGGCCGCCGCCGGCGGCTCGTCCATGGCGACGACCTGGGATGCGGGGTGCAGCCGCAGCCGGGGACCGAGTTCGCGGTGATTCGCCTTGAGCTCGGCTTCGATCGCATCGCGCAGCCCGACCAGGACGATCACCGTGTCGTCCGTGTGTTCGAGGAAACGCAGCGCAGCAGGTACGGTGACATGGGGGCCATGGTCACCGCCCATGCAATCCACCGCAAGGGTTACGTCCATTCAGATCAGGTCTGCTGCACGCTGGCCGAACGAACGCCGGCCCGACACACGCTTGTTACGGGAACACGGCCGAAGACGGCGGTCGTCGGGCTCGACATCGCCCGCCGTCATTCGTCCCGCGGCTTGACGACCTTCTTGCCCCGGTAGTAGCCGCTCGGGCTCACGTGATGGCGCAGGTGAACTTCGCCCGTCGTGGGCTCGACCGCGAGTGGCGCGGCCGTGAGGAAATCATGTGCACGCCGCATGTTGCGTTTGGACGGCGACTTTTTGTTCTGCTGCACAGCCATGACAAAACTCCTTACTCGTCTGTCTTGCGTTGATGGAGCCCCAGCTCCTTCAGTCGTGCGAACGGTCCGCCGGCGGATTCCGGCTCGGCCGCCGGGTTCGGAGGCGCATGACAGCCTCCTTCCTCGTGGCGCGGCGCAATCGGGAGCGCGAGGAGGATTTCGTCCTCCACCCAGTCCAGCACCCGCATCTCCGCAGGCAACGGCAGATCGTCCAGATCGGGAGCCTCGTCCGCGACGTCCGGCAGCTCCGACGCATCGTTCAGGAACCGCAGCTCCCGGCGCGAGACGACGTCCTGGACGACCGCTTCGAGACACCGCTGGCAGCGTAAGGCGAGCCGACCGGACACATCGATCTGCAACCGTGGATGACCGTCGCCGTCGAGACGCCCCGCCAAAGTGTAGGCCACCTCGCCGCCGGACTGCACCAGCACATCGGCAAGCCGCGGCAGACTGGACACTGCTGCTGTGCCGGCGAGGCGGCCATCGGACCGCGCGAATTCGCGAACGTCGATGACAGGGCCTTCGCACATAAACGCGCCAATGTATTATTCTGGCTGAGTTTTGTCAAAGAAGATGTCGTCGCGAAATGCAGCGGCTGGTTCTCGCCTCCACCTCTCCCTACCGCCGCGAGTTGCTCTTTCGACTCGGCCTCCCCTTCGAAACCGCCGCACCAGAGGTGGACGAAACGCCGCGGGCCGGTGAAGTTCCCGCAGCCACGGCGCGGCGACTCGCCCGGGAGAAAGCAGCGGCAGTCGCCGGGGATTTCCCCGACGCCCTGATCATCGGCGCTGACCAGGTCGCCGAGATCGACGGCGAAGCGCTGGGCAAACCACTCACGCACGCGAACGCGGTCCACCAGCTGCGCCGCTGTTCCGGGCGATCGATCGATTTCCACACGGCGCTCTGTCTGCTCGACGCCGCCACCGGGTCGGCCGAGTTGGAGCTCGCGTGCAACCGTGTGCGCTTCCGTCGGCTCGACGACGACGCGATCGAGCGCTATCTGCGCCGCGAGCAGCCCTACGACTGCGCCGGCAGCGCAAAGGTCGAGGGCTTCGGGATCGTCCTCATCGAGGCGCTCGAGGGCGACGACCCGAACGCGCTGATCGGCTTGCCGCTGATTCGCCTCGCCGCCCTGCTCCGTCGCGCCGGCTTCGATCTCCCCTGATGACCGACCGGTCCACGCCTACGCTCTATCTGATTCCATCGAGTCTGTCTGCAGGCGATCCGCGCCTGCTGCTGCCGGCGCACGCCATCGCCGTTGCGGTAACGCTCGACCACTTCGTCGCCGAACGCGCGAAGACCGCGCGCAGCTTCCTCAAGGCCATCGGCCACCGGAGGCCGCTGCGCGACATCGCCATCGAGGAACTGAACGAGCACACACCTGCCGCGCGCATCCCGGAACTGCTGGCGCCACTGCGGGCGGGCGTGTCCTGCGGCCTCCTGTCGGAAGCCGGGTGTCCCGCCATCGCCGACCCTGGCGCTCCGCTCGTTCTTGCGGCCCACCGGATGGGGATCCGGGTACAGCCCCTGGTCGGCCCGTCGGCAGTCCTACTCGCGCTGATGGCGTCCGGATTGCCCGGCCAGCGCTTCGCCTTCCATGGCTACCTGCCGGCGGCGAAAGCGGAACGGGAAGAGCAGCTGAAGGTACTTGAACTCGAATCCAGGCGACGGCGCGAAACTCAGATCTTCATCGAAACGCCCTACCGGAATCTGCCGCTCTTCGAATCCCTGCTGGCGTCCTGCGGCGCGCAGACGTGGCTGTGCATCGCGTCGGACCTGACGGGCGCGGCAGAACACGTGTCCACGCGATCGATCGCAGACTGGCGGCGCGCCGCACCACCGGCGCTCGCCAGACTGCCGACGGTGTTCCTGCTGTACGCTGCTGACCTCTAGCGAACCGCGCTCACCGAGCCGCCCGAGAAGTGCAGAAACGCCTGCATGGCGCCCGCCCCCAGCCGTCGGGCGAAGCGCTCCAGAACGGTCTCGTGCGAGGTGAAGTCGACGACCTGATCGGCCTTGATGATCTCGCGCGCGACGTAATCGACATTGCCGAGTTCGTCCGCTAGTCCCAGCTCGATGCTGCGCTGCCCGGTCCAGACGAGCCCGTTGAACAGATCGGCAGTGTCCTTGAGGCGCTTCCCGCGACCCTGCTTCACGACCTCGATGAACTGGCCGTGGATCTCGGCCAGCATCTTCTCCGCATACTCCTTCTGTTCGGAAATGAGGGGAGAGAACGGATCGAGGAAGCCCTTCTCGCGGCCGGCCGTGATCAGGCGGCGCTCGACGCCCAGCTTGTCCAGCGTGCCGACGAAGCCGAAGCCATCCATGAGCACGCCGATCGACCCCACGATGCTTGCCTTGTCGACGAAGATCTTGTCGGCTGCCACTGCGACGTAATAGCCGCCGGACGCACAGATGTCCTCGACCACCGCGTAGAGCGGGATGGCGGGATATTTCGCGCGCAGCCGCCGGATCTCGTCGTTGATGTAGCCCGCCTGCACCGGGCTGCCGCCCGGGCTGTTGATGCGCAGCACCACGCCCTGCGTGCGCTTGTCCTTGAATGCTTCCTTGAGGCCGGACGTGATCTTCTCCGCGCTCGCCTCGCTGTCGGGGGCGATCACGCCGGAGAGATCGACCACGGCGGTGTGCTTGCTGGACAGCGCCGCATCCTTCTTGCCGATCCAACCCATGCCCACGAACAGCAGCGCGAAAAGGTAGATGAAACCGAGCGCCTTGAAGAAGATGCCCCAGCGCCGCGCCCGCCGCTGCTCATCGACCGCCGCGGTGGCGAGCTTTTCGAGGACGCTGCGCTCCCACTGCGCGCCCGGGGACTTGTCGGAGTTCGGTTCGGTCATGAAGGATTCCTGGTTGCAGGCAACGATCGACTTTTTCAGCGTACACCGATCACGTGCGTGCTGCGAACCACGCACGCAGCGCTGGTACGCTCTCCACACAGGCCAGCGGCGCACAGGCGCTCAGGGCTTCGTGCGGATGCGCACCATAGGTCACGGCGAGCGAGGCCACGCGCGCATTGCGTGCCATGTCGAGATCGTGCGTGGTATCGCCGACCATGAGCGTATGCGCGGGTTCGACGCCGAGATCACTCATGATTTCGAGCAGCATGGCCGGGTGGGGTTTCGAGAATGCCTCGTCGGCACAGCGCGTGGCATGGAACGAGGATGCGAGACGGCTCACGGCGAGCGCCCGGTCGAGCCCGCGCCGGCCCTTGCCGGTCGCCACCGCGAGCAGGAACCCGGCCGCAGCGAGCTCATCCATCATCTCCGTTATGCCGTCGAAAAGCGGAATCTCGTGGTCGCTCGCGAAATAGTGGTGACGGTAGCGGCTCGCCACGGCCTCGTGACCGGATGCCGGCAGTTCGGGGAAGAGATACGAAACCGCATCGCTCAATCCGAGGCCAATGACGTGGCGCGCGCGCTGCTCGTCCGGCGCCGGCAGATCCAGATCGCGGCTCGCCGCCTGAATGGCCGCGACGATGGCGGCCGCGGAATCCATGAGCGTGCCGTCCCAGTCGAAGACGAGGAGCTCGAAAGGGCGTGGCGACTCAGACATGGGATGGACGCTCCGCGACGATGGGCGAGCTTGCGCCCTGTGCCTGAAGAAAACGCTGCAGATCGGGCGGCAGCGCCGCGGTCAGGTCGACCGGCGCGGCCGTCATCGGATGCTCGAACGCGAGCCGCCAGGCGTGCAGGAACATGCGCTTCAGGCCCGTCCGTGTGAGCTCGCGGTTGAGCTCGAAGTCTCCATACTTGTCGTCACCCGCCACCGGATACCCGAGATGGGACAACTGCACGCGGATCTGGTGGGTGCGGCCGGTGCCGAGCTGCGCCTCCAGCAGGCTGAAATCGCCCAGCCGCTCGATCAACGTGAAGACGGTGTCGGACTCCTGACCGTCCGCCCGGACGCTCACGCGGCGCTCGCCGGCCGCGGTCACGAACTTGTGCAGCGGCAGGCTGACGCGGCGGCGCGCATCCCGCCAGCGTCCGCGGACGAAGACGAGATAGCGTTTCTCCACCTGCCCCGCCCGCAGCAACTCGTGCAGGCGCGTGAGTGCGCCGCGCTTTTTCGCCAGCAGCAGAACACCCGACGTTTCCCGGTCCAGCCGGTGCACGAGTTCCAGGAAGGGCGTCCGACCGGTCTGGCGCAAGAGCTCGATCACACCGCGGGCGACACCGCTGCCACCGTGGACCGCTAGACCCGAGGGCTTGTCGACTGCAAGCAGCCAATCGTCCTCGAAAAGTGTCGGCGGCACCAGCCGCGACGGCACGGGCCCGGCGGTCGTGGTTTCGGCTCGCACGGCGGTGCGCACCGGCGGCACACGCACTTGGTCACCCGGCTTGAGGCGGTACGTCGCATCGACCCGCCGGCTGTTCACCCGCACTTCGCCCGAGCGCAGGATGCGATAGACGTGACTGCGTGGCACGCCCTTGAGCAGCCGCGACAGGTAGTTGTCGATGCGCTGCTCGGCACTGCGTTCATCAACCTCTTGCAAAGTTACGGAATTTTTGCTTGGCGCAACCATTCTTGCTTATACTTCCGCCCTGTTCAGAGCACTCGCGCAACGCGTCAACGCGCTGCGCCGCACGGCACGAGGCCAGTTCTGGCCGCCTCTCGAGCTCGCTCCGGTGCCCTGATCAGCAACCCAAAGCATCGTTGCGTGCCAACGCGACGATAGGAATCGATACAAGCGCGCGAGCACTCTCACGGACCGGATCTAACAGCCGTCGCACGCGGCACCGAAGAAAGGCAAACCCCGGGGCTTCCTGCCAACCGAACACCTCCTTGGAACGCA
This sequence comes from Betaproteobacteria bacterium, assembly GCA_016791345.1. Classification (NCBI taxonomy): domain Bacteria; kingdom Pseudomonadati; phylum Pseudomonadota; class Betaproteobacteria; species Betaproteobacteria bacterium. The sequence goes on from JAEUMW010000225.1 coordinate 14,980, forward strand.
CCTCGAGCCTATGACAAGATGACCACTTGGCCGCTGGCGATGGCTTCGCCGGGGCGGGTTTGGCTTTCCCGTGAGATGAAGCGCGGGAGACAAGAATGAAGCGCATGCTTTTCAACGCGACCCAGTCCGAAGAGCTTCGGGTCGCAATTGTAGACGGTCAGAAGCTGATTGACCTCGACATAGAATCAGCAGGAAAGGAACAACGCAAAGGCAATATCTACCAAGGCATCGTTACACGCATCGAGCCGAGCCTGGAGGCCGCATTCGTCGATTATGGCGCCGACCGGCACGGTTTCCTGCCATTCAAGGAAGTCAGCCGGAGTCTCTTTCAGACGGGCGTCGAAGTGTCCCGCGCCCGCATTCAGGACGCTCTCAAGGAAGGTCAGGAGTTCATCGTCCAGGTCGAGAAGGACGAGCGGGGCAACAAGGGGGCGGCTCTCACCACCTTCGTCAGCCTCGCCGGACGCTATCTCGTCCTGATGCCGAACAACCCGCGCGGCGGCGGCGTTTCCCGGCGTGTCGAGGGTGAGGAACGCGACGAACTGCGCGATCTCGTCGGCCAGCTCGATGTGCCGCAGGGGATGAGCATCATCGCGCGCACTGCCGGCATCGGCCGCACGCTGGAAGAACTCAACTGGGACTTGAACTACCTGCTGCAGCTCTGGCGCGCGATCGAGAACGCCTCGCGCCAGCAGGCAGGCGCCTTCCTGATCTACCAGGAGTCGAGCCTCGTCATCCGCGCGATTCGCGACTATTTCCAGCCCGAGATCGGCGAATTGCTGATCGACACGGAGGCGATCTACGATCAGGCCCGGCAGTTCATGGGCCACGTGATGCCGAGCAACGTCAACCGGGTCAAGCTCTACAAGGACGACGTTCCGCTCTTCTCCCGCTTCCAGATCGAGCACCAGATCGAGACGGCGTATTCCCGGCAGGTGCAGTTGCCCTCCGGCGGCGCGGTGGTCATCGATCACACCGAAGCGCTGGTCTCGATCGACGTCAACTCGGCACGTGCCACGCGCGGCGGCGACATCGAGCAGACCGCCCTCAACACCAATCTCGAGGCGGCCGACGAGATCGCGCGACAGTTGCGCCTGCGTGACCTCGGCGGGCTCATCGTCATCGACTTCATCGACATGGAGTCCTCACGCAATCAGCGCGAGGTCGAGACGCGGCTGCGCGATGCGCTGCACTTCGACCGCGCCCGGGTGCAGATGGGCAAGATCTCGCGCTTCGGCCTCATGGAGCTGTCGCGCCAGCGGCTGCAACCGAGCCTGGGCGAAACGAGTAACCTGCCCTGCCCGCGCTGCCAGGGAACCGGCCAGATCCGCAGCATCGAATCGACCGCGCTCCACATCCTGCGCATCCTGCAGGAGGAGGCGATGAAGGAGAACACCGCCGCCGTGCATGCGCAGGTGCCGGTGGACGTCGCCACCTTTCTGCTGAACGAGAAGCGCTCGGACATCCACGGCATCGAGTCGCGACTCAAGGTGAGCGTGGTCCTGATCCCGAACATCCATTTCGACACGCCGCATTACACGGTCGCCCGCTTGAAGCACGACGAACTCAACCGGTCCGAGCCGCTCCCCGCGAGCTATCAGATGGTCGAGGCGCCGGCGGAGGAGGAAAAACCCGTGGTGGCGCTGCCCGAAACGGGCGCACCGCGCACGGAGGCGGCAGTCAAGGGCATTACGCCCACCCAGCCTGCACCGCTGGAAGCGCCGAAACCGCCAGCGGCCGCGCCCGCCCCTCCGGTTTCGCTGGTCGACAAGATCTTCGGCTGGTTTCGGCGCAAGCCGGAGCCGATCGCGGAAGCGGTCGTCGCACCGCCCGCCATGCCCCAGCGCGCACACCGCCGGGGACGCGGTGATCGGGAGCGAGACCGCGGCCGGTCGGACCGGCGTGAACGTCGGGACGAGCGCGAGCGCCAGGAACCGCGGACTGCGACTGCCCGCGGCGCCACTCCGGCGGCTGCAGGCGATTCGCGCCCGCCCGAACGCAGCGAGCGAGCTGAACGTCCGGAACGTGCCGAGCGCGGCGAACGCCGGGAACGTGGCGAACGTCGTGAGCGCGGGGAGCGACCGGAGCGCGGAGAACGTCCGCAACGGCAACCGCAGGCGCCGCGCGAAGTACCCGCACGGGTTCCCGTCGAGGCGGCAGATACGCCGGAGGTGCCTGCCGAGGCGGCCGAGGTGCAGGAAGGCCGCAGCCGCCGCCGTCGCGGCCGGCGTGAACGGCGACCGGAGGGCGGCGTCGGCGCACCTGCGCGGCAAGGCATGGAAGCGACAGCCGCTGCAGGGAGCGCTACTTTCCTGACGGCAGCCGACGACACGGTCGCCGAATCGACCGACCACACCGAGCCTGCGAGCGCTGCCCCCGTCGTACCCCCTGTCGTACCCGCAGTGATGGCGGAGGCGGCAAACACCGTGTCGACCACGGGTGAAGCGGAGGCGCCGGCGTCGATCCTCGTGGAACCGCCGGTTCAGGAATCCGCACCGCCCGAAGTGGTCACGGAGACACCCGCGTTGGAGCCTGCCGAGCCGCCTGCCCTCAAGCTGGTGCCGCCGCTCCCACCCGAGCCGGAACCTGAGCCCATCGTGCAGGACCGCGCCCCCGCCCCCATTCCGACCGTCCCGGCGCCGGTTGCATTGCCGGAGGGGATGGTGATGGTGGAAACGGATCCCGGTCGTACGCGTGTGGCAACCGCCTTCGAGGAGGAAGCGCAGACCGCCCCGCGTCGGCCACCGCGGCCCCGGGTCGCCGAACTCTCTCAGGGAGAGCAGACCCTGGTGCAGATCGAAACGCGGAAATAAGCCGGACTACCCGCCGCAAAGGGGCGCTGCCGAGCGCCCCTTTGTTTTTCCCGACGGCGGGATCAGTTCGGTTCGGAGACGCCAAAGAGCCTCTCCTTGAGGACCTTCAGCGCATCGCGCGCCTTCGCTGCCCGCTCGAACTCCAGATTGCGCGCGTGCTCCAGCATCTCCTTTTCGAGCCGCTTGATCGCCCGCGCGAGATCCTTCTCCGACACGACCTGCGCTGCCGCCACGGCGCGGGCCGTCCTCTCCTCCTCTGCCGGGTGCGACGGATACACGCCGTCGATCATGTCCCGCACGCCCTTCTCGACGCCCCTCGGCGTGATGCCCCGCGCGGCATTGTGTGCCAGCTGTTTCGCGCGCCGCCGCTCGGTCTCGCCGATCGCCCGCCGCATCGAATCGGTCACCGTGTCGGCATAGAGGATCGCCGTCCCGTTGAGATGCCGCGCGGCACGTCCGATGGTCTGCACGAGCGATCGCTCGGAGCGAAGAAATCCTTCCTTGTCGGCGTCGAGGATCGCCACCAGCGACACTTCCGGCAGGTCGAGGCCCTCGCGCAGGAGGTTGATGCCGACGAGCACGTCGAACTGCCCGAGCCGCAGGTCGCGGATGATCTCGACCCGTTCGACGGTATCGATGTCCGAGTGCAGATAGCGCACCTTCACGCCGTGCTCGGCGAGATAGTCCGTCAGTTCTTCCGCCATGCGCTTGGTCAGCGTGGTCACCAGCACACGCTCGCGTCTTGCCACGCGCAGACTGATCTCGGACAGGAGATCGTCGACCTGTGTCGATGCGGCGCGTACCTCGACGCTCGGATCGACGAGCCCGGTGGGCCGCACCAGCTGCTCGACGACCTGACCCTGATGCGCGCGCTCGTAGTCGGCCGGCGTGGCGGAGACGAAGATCGCCTGCGACACCAGTCGTTCGAACTCCTCGAACTTGAGCGGACGGTTGTCGACCGCGCTCGGCAAACGGAAACCGTAGTCGACGAGGTTCTGCTTGCGCGCGCGGTCTCCCCGGTACATGCCCCCGACCTGCGGAATCGTCACATGGCTCTCGTCGACGAAGATGAGCGAGCGCGCCGGAAGATAGTCCATCAGCGTGGGCGGTGGCTCACCCGCCGCGCGCCCGGACAGGTGCCGGCTGTAGTTCTCGATGCCTTTGCAGAACCCCAATTCGTTCAGCATCTCGAGATCGAAGCGCGTACGCTGCTCGACGCGCTGCGCCTCGACCAGCTTGCCCTCACCTTGGAACCACGCGATGCGCTCGGCGAGCTCGATCTTGATCGCTTCGACCGCGCGCAGCGTCGTGCTGCGCGGGGTGACATAGTGACTCGACGGATACACGGTGAATCGCCCCACCCGCTGGGTGACCTGACCGGTCAGCGGATCGAACAGCAGCAGCGTTTCGATCTCGTCGTCGAACAGGTTCACCCGCAACGCGGTCTCCGAATGCTCCGCCGGAAAGACGTCGATCACATCGCCCCGCACGCGAAACGTGCCGCGCCGGAAATCGAGCTCCGCACGTTCGTACTGCATCTCCGTGAGACGCCTGATCACGTCCCGCTGGCTGATGCGCTCGCGCTCGCGCAGGTGCAGGATCATGCTGTGATAGTCGACCGGGTCGCCGATGCCGTAGATGCACGACACGGTCGCGACGATCACGGTGTCCGGCCGCTCCAGCAGCGCCTTCGTCGCCGACAGGCGCATCTGCTCGATATGCTCGTTGATGCTGGAATCCTTCTCGATGTACAGGTCGCGCGAAGGCACGTAGGCCTCCGGCTGGTAGTAGTCGTAGTAGGAGACGAAGTATTCCACCGCGTTCTCCGGGAAGAACTCGCGGAATTCGGCGTAGAGCTGCGCGGCGAGCGTCTTGTTCGGCGCCATGACGAGCGCCGGCCGGCCGACCTGTGCGATCACGTTCGCCATCGTGAATGTCTTGCCCGAACCGGTCACTCCGAGAAGTGTCTGAAACGCGAGACCGTCCCCGATTCCCTCGATCAGGCGGGCGATCGCTTCCGGCTGATCTCCGGCCGGCTCGAAGGGTTGGTGCAGGCGGAACGGGCTGCCCTCGAAGGTCAGGACACGCCCACTGTCGGACAGATCTGTCATGCTAGAATCCTCGATAGAACAACGCTTCAGCGCGCACGCCCGGCGCGTGAGCGTAGACAGTTTATTCCCAGGTCGAGTTGTTCGCCGGTGACGAATCGCGGCACTCTGGAGAGAAGATGAGCGTACCGATTGCATTCCCGTCACTGTTCGGCACGGTAGAGATGGCGCCGCGCGACCCGATTCTCGGGCTGACCGAAGCGTTCATCGCTGATCCCCGTCCTACCAAGGTGAATCTCGGGGTCGGCGTCTATCAGGGCGATGATGGAAAGGTGCCGCTTCTCGAGTCGGTGCGCACTGCGGAACGCGCACGGCTCGAAGCGCTGCCGGCACGTGGTTACCTGCCGATCGATGGTCTCGCAAGCTACAACCAACTCGTGCAACGGCTGGTCTTCGGCGACGACTCGCCGCTGCTGGCAGAAGGCCGCGTGGTGACGATCGAGACCTTGGGCGGAACCGGCGCGCTGCGCGTTGGCGCCGATCTCCTCCGCCGCCTCTTGCCTGATGCGACCACATACCTGAGCGACCCGAGCTGGGAAAATCATCGCGCCTTGTTTGAGACGGCGGGCTTCCCGGTGGACACCTATCCGTACTACGACCCGGTCACCTTCGGCGTCAGGTTCGCGAACATGAAAGAGCGGCTGACGCAGCTTGCGCCCGGGTCGATCGTCGTCCTCCACGCTTGCTGCCACAACCCGACCGGCGCCGACCTGACGGCGGTAGAGTGGCAGGAGGTCGTCGAGATCGTCCGCGCCAGGGGCCTGGTCGCCTTTCTCGACATGGCGTACCAGGGCTTTGCGGATGGCCTCGGCGCGGATGCCATGGCACCCCGCCTTTTCGCCGACGCAGGACTTTCGTTCCTGCTCGCCACGTCATTCTCGAAGTCCTTCTCCCTCTACGGCGAGCGGGTCGGCGCATTGAGCCTCGTCACGGCCAGCGATCGCGAGGCGGCTTGTGTGCTCTCCCAGATCAAGCGCCTCGTCCGCACCAGCTATTCCAACCCGCCCACGCACGGAGCCGCTGTGGTGGCATCGATCCTGTCCGATGCAAAGCTGCGGGAATCCTGGGAAGCAGAACTCGCCGGCATGCGCGATCGCATTCGCGGCATGCGACTGAGCCTGCTGGAGAAGCTGCGCGCGCGCGGCGTGCCGACGGATTTCTCATTCCTTCTGCATCAGCGCGGAATGTTTTCGTACACCGGGATCTCTGCTGCGCAGGTCGACCGCTTGCGCGCGGACTACGGCATCTATGCGGTGAGCAGCGGCCGTATCTGCGTTGCCGCGCTCAATTCGCGCAACGTCGATTACGTCGCAGAAGCCCTGGCTGCCGTCCTCAAGAGCAGTTAGGGAAGCTCTTCGCCGCACTCCTCAGCCACCAAGCTGAAGCCTGGGTGCCGTCAGGCTCCCGCCGACGGAAATCGTGCTCGCACGCTCCTCCTCCGAGCGCAGCCGCACGGTGAAGCGCCCGACGAGTTGGTGCGAGGGCGTGATATCCAGATCCCCTCTGGCCGACAGGATCCCGGAACCGAGCTTGATGTTGCGAAAGGAAAGGTTACGGCCGGCGGACTGCAGGTTCCCCGAGAGCTCATCAAATCGCGTCGCGCCACCGCGAGCCTCGCCCGCCACGGCACCCGAGAAGTCCGCGTTATAGAGAATGCCGCGCTTGACGCGAAAGTCCGCGTTCAGACCCAGATTCTCGATCAGCGCGTCGGCGTCGCCCCCGCGAGTGGCGACCTGGCCCTCCGCGTCCAGTCGTCCGCCCACGGAGAAGTCACGGCTCATGTCGCCGAGCAAGGTCTGCAGTTCAAGGTTGGTGGCCGCAAAGCGGCCTTCCGCGAGCAGTCCGACGCTCCAGTCCAGCACCAGGTTGCCCTTGACGAGTCCGTCGTGGAGGAGCGCGCCGATGCGATCCAGCACCAGGTGATTGCCATCCAGTGTGCCGCTCGCATCCAGCTGGTCGAAGGTAAGCTCAGGCGTTGTTGGCAGCGACCATTCGCGGGCGGAGAACTCGAACGCCGAGCCCGCAAGCGTCGCCCGAGCCTTGCCATCGTCGATGGACAGGGTCGCGCGAGCGAGCTTCCCGTCGGGCACGTAACTGAGTTCAGCGGAAAACTCGAACTCCATTCCGCCGACATCAAGCTCGCTGTCCTCCAGCACCACCCGTTCCGCCCAGACTTCCGTACTTTCCCGCCGCGTGGTCGAACCGTGCAGAAGGCCCAGAAGATCCCCCACGGAAAGCTTCGCATCTTCCAGTTCAAGCAGCGCAATGGGCTTCCGCCGACCGAGCAGCGTAGACCAGCTGGGTTGTGCAATGACCTCACCCACCCGCAACGACGGTCCTACAGCGACGTCGGAAAGTTTGAGAGCAGGACGCGGCCTGAAGATAACGGCGCTGCTGCCGATGGTGACCTTGCCCGGCCGGGTCGCCAGAAGTTCCTCGACGTGAACGGTAAAGCGCTCCAGCGAGCGGTGCACGAGGAAGAGTGCAAGAGCCGCCAGGAGGAACGGGAGCAGGACGAGTCCCCGAACCGCCCACCGCTTGGCCGTTGCCGCGAAATCCACCGACGCCGATGCTTCGCCGCCCGACTGCTGCGACTGCGTTACCTCTGATCCTCCGGTTTGCCCGATTTCTTCAAGCGCCGGCTGCGGCGAGATGATTTCGATGTACTGCTCTCGCAGCAGCGTCTGGAGTGACTGTTCCAGGTCAGGCAACTCCGGCTGAAGCGAGGCGAGCCTGCCCGCGCTCGACTTGCCGTCCACCATGACAAGCGCCAGCCACGGTGCGTATGGCAGCGACCGCAGCGACACTTCCTGCTCTCCCTTCGGTGTCCTCCGAAATACGGATGAGGGATCCATGTGAGACATGAGACAACGCTAGACGTGTCTTCAGAATTCGGAGTACAGCCGGCTCACGCGTCGCTGGTGCTCCTCGGAACAGTGCATCGTCGGGTGTTCGATTGACCGAGGATAAGCGAGCACTTATTATAGGCGCCTCGAAAATTCCCCGATAGCTCAGTCGGTAGAGCGACGGACTGTTAATCCGCAGGTCCCTGGTTCGAGCCCAGGTCGGGGAGCCAGAGACTGTCGTGGCTCCTCCTGCCCTTTACCGCGGCATGGCACGACCGACCGCGGGCTGAAGGAATGTCAGATCCAGAGGTGCGCATCGCCGAAATCGCAAGCTGAACCGCCCCGAATTTTCCGGAGAGCTCCGGGTTTGAGTCAGGCTGCCATTGGCAGCCGACTCGGTGAACGATAGTACGACGCCTCCAACTCCGCCGGTGGGACATTGCCGATCGGTTCCAGCAACCGTCGATGGTTGAACCAGTCGACCCATTCCAACGTTGCGTACTCGACGGCATCCAGGTGGCGCCACGGTCCTTGATGATAGATGACTTCCGCCTTGTAGAGCCCGATGATGGTCTCCGCCAGCGCGTTGTCGTAGGAATCGCCGACGCCGCCGACGCTCGGTTCGACGCCGGCTTCTGCAAGCCGCTCGGTGTAGCGAATGGAAAGATATTGGCAGCCCCCGTCGGAATGGTGCACGACGCCCTTGGCACCCGAGCGCGCCCACAGCGCCTGTTCCAGTGCGTCCAGCACGAGCTCGGTCCGCATCGAGCGCGCCACGCGCCAGCCGATGATGCGCCGGGCGAACACGTCGATGACGAAGGCAACATAGACAAAGCCGGACCAGGTCGCCACATACGTGAAGTCGGCCACCCACAGCTGATTCGGCCGGCTCGCCTGGAATTGCCGCTTGACCCGATCCAGCGGCCGCGCCGCCGCATCGTCCGGAATCGTCGTGCGGCAACGCCGGCCGCGCACCACGCCGCGCAGTTCCAACGACCGCATTAGCCGCTCGATCGTGCAGCGCGCAGCGACAATGTTCTCGCGCTTGAGCTGCCGCCAGACCTTGCGCGCGCCGTACACGCCCGAAGTTCGCCGCGTGCACCCGCTGGATCTCGCTCTTGAGCTCGGCATCGCGCCGCGTACGTCCCGGCAGTCGCGTCGGATCGGTCTGCCGAGCCTTGGATTCGTAGTACGTCGCAGGGGCGATCGGCAACTGCGTGCAGATCGACTCGACCCCGTACTGCTCGCGATGGCGATCGACGAACTCAACCATCATTTGCCGCGGCGGTCGAGCTCCGCCTGGGCAAAAAACGCCGATGCCTTGCGCAGGATCTCGTTCGCCCACCGCAGCTCCTGGTTCTCGCGCTCAAGCGCCTTGAGCCTCGGGGAATACCTGTTCGACGTACTCATGACTCCATCCTCTCAAGAAATGGAGTCTCCGGGAATCCCAGGGCGGTTCAAGCCGTCCGCCCCCTTGCGGGCGGCTGCCCCTCTTGGATTCTCGCACCTTCCCGGCCCGCTCAATCGACCCAAGCTCGCCTGATCCGACCGAGCGTGGACCGATGGCTTCCTCCTTCCCGGTCAGAAACGCCCGGCCGCCATAGCAGCGAGATTCTTCCCCTCCCAATTTCAAGGCAGCAGTGCGTTGAACTGGCCATGTCCTCCAACTGGTGGTTAGCGGTAAACTTTCCGGCGCGCCCAGTGCGCGTACACACAAGGATATCGGGCAATCCACTATCCCGGAGTGTACCGGCTCGCATTATCTGGACACGGTATTGCAGCTCAGGCCGCCTTGCGCATGGCATAGGCCTGACGGGCTTCGTGGGGTGACATGAAGCCCAGCTTTTCAAGACGCCAGTGGCGATTATAACGGTCCTTGAACGCG
>JAEUMW010000226.1 GCA_016791345.1 Betaproteobacteria bacterium
CAGGCCGGGAACGGCGATCTGTTGAGCCGGAACAGCTCGAATGTGGTGGGCGTGTACTACGCGCTCACCAAGAGCCTGAACCTCGTCGGCGAGTGGATCCGCACCGAGTCCAAGGCGCAGAACTCCACCAGCTACAACGACAACGGCTTCGCGCTGGGGGCGATCCTCTTCTTCTGATCGCAGGACCAAAGCAGGCAGAAAGTCTCTGCTCGAACGGCGCCGCACGCGGCGCCGTTTTTTTTGTTGCATCCCGCGACACCTGAGAAGTTTTGAAGCAGATGCCAGTCGCCCGGTTTCCCGGCTCGTCGTCGATGCGCGCGCATCCGGGTTGCGGAAAGCCTTGCTGCGCGGGCGAAAGCGGGCTCGACTGACGATCACCCGGCATGCAACCTGAATTGGGCACGGCAAGTGCAGACAGAGGGGCCAATCAATCGACACAACCTCTGGAGACAACCTTGGCACCTTTCATTCGCATTGCACGCTGCACTGCCGTCGCCGGCATGCTCACCCTCGCGGCCACGGTCGCACTTGCCCACGGAGACGTCACTCCGCAGGCCGTCGATACGAAGGGCCTCAAGCCCATCGGCGACAAATGGGTGGAAGTGAATCCGTACCGCGGCAACAAGCTCGCGGTAGAGATCGGCAGCTCGGCCTACAATCAGAACTGTGCGCGCTGCCATGGTATAGAGGCGGTGTCGGGCGGCATCGCGCCGGACCTGCGCTATCTGCCCGAGGGCAAGGAGGGCGACGAGATATACGTGATGCGCGTGCGCAACGGCGCGGTTCGTGACGGTCGCGTCTACATGCCGAAATTCGAAGGCGTGCTGTCGCAGGAGGCGTTGTGGACGATTCGCGCTTATCTCGACACCGTGCAGCAGAAATAAACGTCCAGTGATGAACGTCCAGTGCCCCGATCGCCGTGCCCTCGTGCACGGCTTTTTCTTATGGTGTGGCGCGCTAGCCATGATGCTCGTGGCGTCGATGGCCGCGATGGCGGCGCCTCAGGTCGCCGCGGACGGACTGCAACAGCTGCAGCAGCCCGGGCGTATTCGCGTGGCGGTGTACAAGGACTTCCCGCCTTACTCCGACAACGGCGAAGGCATCGACGTCGACATCGCACGGGCACTGGCCGAGCGCCTCGGGGTCGCGCTCGATCTCATGTGGGTACAGGCCTCCGACGAGAGCATGGACGACGACCTCAGGAACGCGGTCTGGAAAGGCCACTACCTCGGCGGTGGCACGGCCGATGTGATGCTGCATGTGCCCGTCGATCCGCATTTCGCCGCGCGCAACGACAAGGTGAAGATCACCGGTGCGTATCACCGCGAAAGCCTGCAGGTCGCGCACGACACCAGGCAGTTGCCAGAGCTCACGAGCGTCGACGATCTGGTCGGCAAGCCGATCGGCGTCGAGACGGCCACCGCGCAGGATTCGTTTCTGCTCGGCACAGCGGGGGGGCGGCTGCAGCCGAACGTCGTGCACTTTCGCGGCGCACCGGACGCGATGGCGGCGTTGCGCCGCGGCGAAGTGGTTGCGGTGATGGCCCAGCGGGCAGAGCTGGAGGACGGTCTCAAGGGGACCGACCGCGAGGTCTTCGTGATCAGCAGCATCCCCACGCCGGGCTTGACACAGCGCGGCTGGATCGTCGGCGTTGCGCTGAAAGCGGAGAACGCGGCGCTCGCCGCACGGGTGGAGCAGGCGCTGACCGCCATGCTCGAGGACGGAACGATCGCGGCGATCTTCAAACGCCACGGCGTCTCGCATTTCCGTCCGTAGGACACGGCCGTTCCGGAACTATTTCGGCCCGTTTGCATCCATAATCGCGGCAGCGCGCCCTGCTGCCGCTTCGTCTCCTCCGGAAACCTTCCATGATCAAGCACATCTGGCTGCGTGTCGTCTGTTTGTCCCTGCTGTGCATCGTTTCCGTGGCTGGCGCAGCGCCGTTCGCGTACGTGCCGAACGAGAAATCCGGCACGGTGTCGGTCATCGACACCGCCACCGACAAGGTCGTGGGTGAGATGCCCGCCGGGAAGAAACCGCGTGGTCTCGCGGTCAGCAAGGACGGCAAGGAGCTTTACGTCAGCGATCAGCCGGACAACATGCTGGTGGTGCTCGATCTCGAAAAGCGCACGCCGGTAGGCAAGATCGAGCTCGGCGAGTCGCCGGAAGGAGTCAGCATCTCGGCGGACGGGAAGTGGATCATCGCTGCGAGCGAGATCAGCAACGCCGTTTCCTTCATCGACCCCGGCACCCGGAAGAAGGTGTTCAGCGTGAAGACCCAGGGCAAGAATCCCGAGCACGCGGTGTTCAGTCCCGACGGCAAATGGGTGTACGTGAGCGCGGAGGAGGCCGATTCGGTCGACATCATCGACGTCGAGAAGCGCGCCGAAGTCAAGGCGGTGAAGGTCGGCGACCGGCCACGCGGCATCGGCTTCCTGCCGGACGGAACACGTGCGTATGTCGCCGCGGAGCTCGCGAGCCAGGTGTATGTCATCGACACCGCAACGCAGGATGTGGTCGCGAAGATCAAACCCGGGAACTACTCCAACGGCGTCGCGGTGCGACCCGATGGCAAGCGCGTCTTCATCTCCAACGGCAAGGACGGCACGGTGTCGGTAATCGATACCGCGACCAACCAGATCGTGGCGACCGTGCCGGTCGGCAAACGCCCGTGGAACATGGCCATCACGCCGGACGGCAAGAAGCTCTACGTGGCGAACGGAAAGTCGAACACGGTTTCCGTCATCGACACCGAGACCTATCAGGTGCTGAGTGAAATCCCCGTCGGCGATACGCCCTGGGGTGTCGTCATCCGCTGATGGGCAAGCGCGCGCCCGTGCAGTGCTGGCAATGAGTGCGGCCGATCGCGGTCGCTACGGCGGCGTCGCGGTGTTCCTGCACTGGCTGATCGCCATTCTGGTGTTCGTGCTCATCGGTCTCGGCTGGTACATGGTCGATATTCCGAGAAACACGCCCGAACGCGCCTACTTCTTCAACCTGCACAAGTCGATCGGTCTCACCACGTTCGTCGTCATCGCGCTGCGGGTCGCGTGGCGGTTGACGCACGTGCCGCCGCAGCTGCCGTCATCGCTCAAGCAGTGGGAGGCGGTCCTGGCGGCCTGGACGCACAAGCTGCTCTACGCTTGTCTTCTCGTGATGCCGGTCTCGGGCTATGTCGCCTCCAACTTCACGAAGTTCGGCGTGAAGTACTTCGGCATCGAACTGCCGCCGTGGGGCCCGGAGAACAAGGTCTTGTACGGCATCTTCAACGCGACCCACGTCGTTACCTCCTATGTGTTCGTTGCGCTGATCGTGCTGCATGTCGCCGCCGCGTTCAAGCACCTCCTCATAGACCGCGACGACGTCTTCCGCCGGATGCTCCCCGGGCGCGGCTGACGCGTCTTCAGGCGCCGTGGCGGAACGCCACGACGTGGTCGGCCTCGATGCGGATGCCGATCTTCTCTCCGATCGCGTGATTGTGGTGGCTGGGGACGAGTGACAGGGCGCGGCCGCCGCTCGGCAGCCGGATCGTGTACAGGATCTCCGCGCCGCGAAACGCCTTCTGCAGGACTTCCGCCCGCATTCCGCTGGCATCGTCGTGCACGATGTCGTCAGGCCGCAGCAGAACGTCGACCGAGCAGCCGTTGTGACAGGTCTCGCAACCGACCGCGCATTCCGGTGGTACCGTCCCGGTCAGCACACCGAGTTCGATCTCCACCTGATTCGCGTTCAGAACACGCCCCGGCACCAGCACCCCTTCACCGATGAAGTCGGCGACGAATCGGCTCGCCGGTTTGTGGTAAAGGTTGTAGGGCGAGTCCCACTGCACGATCACGCCATCCTGCATGATGCCGACATCGTCGGCGAGAGCGAACGCCTCGTGCTGATCGTGAGTGACGAGAATTGCCGTTGCATCCTGCGCCTTGAGGATCTCGCGCACTTCCTGGCTGACGCGCTCGCGCAGGTCGACGTCGAGATTCGAGAACGGCTCGTCCATGAGCAGGAGATCCGGCTTCGGCGCCAGCGCACGGGCGATCGCCACCCGCTGCTGCTGACCTCCGGAAAGCTCATGCGGGTACTTCCCGGTCGCGCCATCGAGGCCGACCGTGGAGAGGAGTTCCGCCACGCGCGCGGGGCGCTCCGCGCGCGTGATGCCGCGCAGACCGAAGCCGATATTGTCCCCCACCGTGAGGTGTGGGAAGAGTGCGTAATCCTGGAACACCATGCCGATGCGACGCCGCTCGGGGGCGAGGGTGAAACCGACACGGCTCACGATATCGCCGTTGAGTCGGATCTCGCCGTCGTCGACCGGCTCGAAGCCGGCGATGCAGCGCAGCGCAGTGGTCTTGCCGCAGCCACTCGGGCCAAGCAGACAGGCGATGTCGCCGCGGCGAAGCGTAATCGAGAAGTCCCGGAGCACGGGCGAAGCGCCATAGGCGTGATCGACTTCACGGACTTCGAGCACGGATTTCATGAGCAAATTATAACCGGTCAAGAGAGAATCATTCTCAATGTGCGATTGCGGATTGTTACAATCGGTTGATCCGTTTTAGCCGGTGCACAACTTGATGAGCGCAATCTCCTCGCTGTGCCGCGCACCGGCCTGGCGTGCGTGGCGACCCGCTGCGCTCGGCGCTCTCGGTTGGTGTGCGGTCGCGCTCGCTGCATTGCTGGCGGTCCCGGTCATCTTCGTCGCGGGCAACGTTTTCGTCCCGAGCGGCGGTGCCTGGGAACACCTGGCGGAGACGGTCCTCGCGGACTACGTGCACAACACGGTATGGCTTGCGTTGGGCGTCGGTGCAGGCGTCGTCGTCGTCGGTGTCGGGACCGCATGGCTCGTGACGATGTGCAGTTTCCCGGGCAGCCGAACGCTCGACTGGGCGCTCATCCTGCCGCTCGCCGTACCGGCTTACGTCATGGCATACGCCTACACGGACTTTCTCCAGTTCAGCGGGCCGCTGCAGACGTGGCTGCGCGAGATCACCGGCTGGCGCGTGCGTGACTACTGGTTTCCCGATATCCGCTCGCTCGGCGGCGCGATCACGGTGATGATCTTCGTGCTCTATCCCTATGTGTACCTGCTCGCGCGCACGGCATTTCTCGAGCAGTCGGTGGGCGTGCTGGAAGTCGGACGCACGCTGGGTTACGGCGCATGGGGCAGCTTCGTACGGATTGCATTGCCGCTGGCGCGGCCGGCGATTGCTGCGGGGACGTCGCTCGCGCTCATGGAAACGCTGGCCGACTTCGGGACAGTTTCGTACTTCGCCGTGCAGACGTTCACGACCGGCATCTACCGCGCGTGGTTCTCGATGGGCGACCCCGTCGCCGCCGCGCAGTTGTCGGCCGTGCTGTTGGCCTTCGTCGCCTGCGTGCTGCTCGCCGAGCGGCTGACGCGCGGCCGCGCGCGCTACCACAATCCGGCGCCGCGCAGGCGTCTGCCGGAGTTTCGCCTGCACGGCTGGCGCGCGGTCGCGGCGTGTGCCGCGTGTTGCACGCCGCTCGTTCTCGGCTTCGTCCTCCCCGCGCTGATTCTGCTGCGCATGACGTTGAGCCAGGGCGACGAGCAGTTTGGACCGCGGTTTCTGATGCTTGCGCGAAACAGCGTCTCGCTCGCGGTCATCAGCGCACTGCTCGCCATCGTGCTGGCGCTGGTGATGGCGTATGCCGCGCGGCTGCGGCCGGGACCGGTGACGTGGTCGGCGAACCGCCTGGCCGGGCTCGGTTATGCAATTCCCGGGACGGTGATCGCGGTCGGCATTCTGATTCCGGTCGCGCGTTTCGATCACGCGCTCGATGCGTTCGTGTCGTCCGCTTTTGGCTTTTCGACCGGTTTGCTGCTCACCGGTGGCGTCGTGGCGCTGGTCTACGCATATCTGGTGCGGTTTTTCTCCGTGGCACTGCAGACGGTTGAGGCAGGGCTCACCCGTATCACGCCGAGCATGGAATGCGCCGCCCGCAGCCTCGGTTGCTCGCCCGCGGGTGTGCTCGCGCGCGTGCATGCGCCGCTGCTGAGCGGCAGTCTGCTGACGGCGGCGCTGATGGTGCTCGTGGACGTGATGAAGGAATTGCCGGCGACCTTTGCCATGCGGCCCTTCAACTTCGACACGCTGGCGGTGCAGGCCTATAACCTGGCGGCAGACGAGCGCCTGGCCGAGGCCGCGACTGCGTCGCTTGCTATCGTCGTCGTGGGACTGCTGCCAGTCTTCATCCTGTCGCGATCGATCGCGAGATCACGAGCGCGCCTCTGAGCATGCACACGCTGCGCAGTGGAACGACTACTTCCAGCCGGCGCGATCGGCGACCTTTTGCGCCGTCGGCTGATTCTTGCCCAGTTCGCCGACGTTGAGCGCATCGGCCTTGAACGTGCCAAGCGATTCGAGCTCCGGATTGTTGACCTTTACGCCGGCGACCACCGGCCATTCGTTGTTCCCGTTCGCGAAGTACTGCTGTGCCTGGTCCGAGGCCAGATACTCCAGGAACTTGATGGCGTTCTCTTTGTGCGGGGCGTACTTGAGCACGCCACCGCCCGAGATGTTCATGTGCACCCCGGGTCCCTTCTGGTCGGGCCAGAGGACGCCGAGCTTCTCCGCGACGGCGCGGTCCTCCGGCTTGGGCGACTTCAGCAGCCGCACGAAGTAATACGTGTTGCTGATCGCGATGTCGCACTCACCTGCCGCCACGGCCTTGAGCTGATCGGTATCGCCACCCTTGGGCTCGCGCGCGAGGTTGCCGGCAACACCTTTTGCCCACTGTTCGGCCTTCTGCTCGCCGTCGTGCGCGATCACCGAGCTGATGAGCGACAGCATGTAGACGTGTCCCGATGAGCGCGCGCAGATGCGGCCCTTCCACCTGGGGTCGGCCAGATCGGTGTAGCTCTTGATCTCGCCTGGCTTCACGTTCGTCTTGTTGTAGACGACGATGCGCGCCCGTGCCGAGAAGCCGTACCAGGTGCCGTCGGGAGCGCGGTAGGCCGCGGGGATGCGGCTCTCCAGAACCTTCGAGTGGATGGGCTGGAACAGCCCCGCCTGATCCGCCCGCCAGAGACGGCCGGCATCGACGGTGATGAAGACGTCCGCCGGGCTCTTGTCGCCCTCGTTCTTGATGCGCTCCATCAGCGGATCTTCCGCGCCCTCGATGCGATTGATCTTGATTCCGGTCTGCTTTTCGAAGTTGCTGTAGAGCGCCTCGTCTGTCTGATAGTGCCGGGCGGTGTAGAGATTGAGCTGATTCTCCTCTGCGGCGTGCGCGGCAGACAGGGCGAGCAGGGTGGCTGCGGCGACGAACGGCGCCAGCGTCTTGTGGGGAGTCATCCGGATCCTCCTTTTCGATGGACGCCCCGTCTGCGTTGACCGGGCGCGGGAGTTGCGATTGGCTAGCCGATCCTAACTAGAAGCATTCGCGTTTGCAAGAAATGAGAATTCCTCGCAATAACCTTGACGTCCACCAATGCGAATCATTATCATTTGTTCTGTCTGCTGCTGCGAAGGACTTCGATGAACGCACTACTTGTTGGCGCCGACCGTCTCGGGAACATTCCCGATGTGCTGGGGGGCTTCGGCATCCGCATTCTGGAACACGTGTCGGGACGCCAGGCGGCGCACCAGCGGCGGGGCTCGGCGATCGGCAGCAACACGCAGCTCGTCATCCTCTTCACTGACTTTCTCGGACACAACGTCATGAAGAGCTTTCGCGGCCTGGCCCAGGCAGAGGGCGTTCCGGTGATTGCGTGCCGGCGCTCGGCGAGTTGTCTCGCCGTCTGCCTTGACCGCTTCTTCTCGCAGCCGGAGTGCGAAGAGCGCTGTGCTGCGTGCCCCAAGGCCAACAAACGCACTTCGAACTAGATCGAGGTCTGCTATGTACGTCTGCCTGTGCAACGGTGTCACCGATCATCACATCGCAACGGCGGTGGCAGACGGCGCCTCGTCGCTGTGCGATCTCAAGGCGCGCCTCGGCATCGCATCCTGCTGTGGTCGCTGTGCGGAGTGCGCCGAGTTCGTCCTCGACGAGCAACTCGCATCGTCCAACTCCGCGTGTTCCGCACAGCTCGCCTGAGCGGATTGCTCCTGACTCGGTTCACACGCAGCGCACACGCTGCGGAGTAGAATTTGCCGTGCGTTCCGCCTTCGGTCGCACTGATTCTATTTCTCATTCGTCAGGAGCAACCCATGCAAGGCGACATCAAGGTCATCGAGCACCTGAACAAGGTGCTGCGTAATGAGCTCACCGCCATCAACCAGTACTTCCTGCATGCCCGCATGTTCCGCAATTGGGGACTGAAGAAGCTCGACGAATTCGAGTATCACGAGTCGGTCGACGAGATGAAGCACGCCGACAGACTCATCAATCGCATCCTGTTCCTGGAAGGTTTGCCGAATCTTCAGGATCTCGACAAACTCATGATCGGCGAGAACGTCGAGGAGTGCCTGCGCTGCGATCTGCAGTTGGAACTGCGCAGCTATCCCGATCTCAAGGCGGCAATCGCCTACTGTGAGTCCTGTACGGACTACGTCTCGCGGGAACTCTTCGAAGACATTCTGGAAAGTGAAGAGGAGCACATCGACTTTCTCGAGACACAACTCGAGCTGATCGGCAAAGTCGGCATCCAGAATTATCTGCAGTCGCAGATGGGCGATTTGCCGAGTTGACCGTTTCACGTCGCAACGCGGCGGGCGCCCGAGAAGCGGCGCGCCCAGTAACCGCCCTGCGTCGAGACGATCTCCACACGGCCGCCGCTGCTCGGCGCATGCACGAAGCGGCGGTCACCGATATAGATGCCGACATGGCTGAACGCCCGGCCCAGGGTGTTATAGAAAACGAGATCGCCCGCCTGCATCTCATCCGCATCCACTGGCCAGCCGGCACGTTCCATTTCGAGCGTGGTTCTCGGCAGCGCCAGACCCGCGGCCTGTCGGTAGACGTACCAGACGAGTCCGCTGCAATCGAATCCCGAGTCGGGCGAAGCGCCACCGTTGCGGTACGGCACGCCGACCAGCGTCACGGCGAGGACGGCCGCGTCGCGGGCGATCTCAGGCGGGATTGGAGTGGCAGGGCGGTCACGGCCAGGCGGCCCAATCGCGGTGGGCGCCGCACACCCCGCCGCCAGCGCGGCGAGCGCAAGTAGTGCTTCTCTTCGACCAACCCGCATGCGGCAACTCTAGATCACGGACGGACTGCCAGTAAAGCACGCGCGGCCACGGGCAACGGGCATGTAGTGAGTATCTCTGGCGCCCGACGGCCAAGCATATAATCTGCCGCACCCGGCGGCCACGCACCCTGCGCAGACCGCCACTTCCAAGCCAGCCGGAGGAGCGTCGATGCGGCAACTGCAGCCCCTGTCACCCGAACCCCAGCCGTCCCGCGCAAGTGCCGAACGGCAGATCTTCGGTTTCGACGCCTTCACGCCGAAGGAGATCGCGCAGCGCGTCGAGAAGAACGGCGTCATCAAGGCGCGTCTTCCGTTCCTGCCGATGGCGATGCTGGGCATCGTCGCAGGCGGTTTTATCGGCCTCGGCGCCATGTACTACACCCTGGTGATCAGTGATGCCGAACTCGGCTTCGCGGCGAGCCGGGTGCTCGGCGGGGTTGCGTTCACGCTCGGCCTCATCCTGGTCGTGATGGCGGGTGCGGAGCTCTTCACCGGCAACAACTTCCTCGTGATGGCATGGGCGGAAGGTCAGATCACCACGTCCGAGGTCGTGCGCAACTGGCTCGTGGTGTACTTCACGAATGCCTTCGGGGCGATTGCGCTTGCGATCGTGATCTTCCTGTCCCACTACCCCGACATGAACGACGGCAATGTCGGGCGCGCGGCGATACGGCTCGCCGCGTACAAGGCGAGCCTGCCGTTCTGGACCGCCTTCTTCAAGGGCGTGCTCTGCAACATGCTGGTGTGCCTGGGGCTGTGGGTTGCCATGGCAGGGCGTTCGGTGACCGACAAGATTCTCGCCATGATCTTCCCGATATCGGCCTTCGTCGCATGCGGTTACGAGCACTGCATCGCCAACCTCTACATCATTCCTCTCGGCATTCTTCTTGCCAACTTCGGCGCACTGCCGCCGGGCATCGACGTTTCCTCTCTGGGGGTGGCAGGTTTGCTGAGCAATCTCGTTCCCGTGACACTTGGGAACATCGTTGGCGGGAGCGTGCTGGTGGGGCTCGTCTACTACGCAATCTATCGCAAGGGTCTCCGATCCTGAATCGTCACTGAAGGAATGAGCTGGGCATGAACTGGATTCGATTGCCGGGAGCAGTGTGCATTGCAATGGTCGGATTGTCGGCGGCGATTGCGATGGCGCAGCAGAGCGTGCTGGAGGTGATTACGCTCAGGTATCGGACAGCGGATCAGGTGATACCGCTCCTGGAGCCTTTCGTGGATCGCGATGGCTCCATCAATGGCATGCAGAACCAGCTCATCATTCGCACCTCGCCGGCGAACCTTGCCGAGATCCGCAAGATCCTCGATCAGGTCGACGCACGACCGCGACAACTCCTGATCACGGTGCGGCAGGATGTCGATCTCGCTACCGCGCAGCGCGAGGCGGAAGTCTCCGGCCGTGTTTCCGTGGGCAACGGCGCGAGCGTCAACGTGCCGGGC
>JAEUMW010000227.1 GCA_016791345.1 Betaproteobacteria bacterium
CGCCTTGTTGTCGCTGTCGGTGAAGTCCTCGATCCGGCCGTTTTTCTCGAGCTGGGCGATATAGGAAACGAGCTCGTCGGTGGCGAAATCGTCGCCGCGGAAGAGCCCGGCGATCTGGGCAAAGATGCTGCGCCGCTGCAATCGCGGCCTGTGGCCGATGCTCGACGGCCGCACGACTGCCGCGCCAGCGAGCGCTGCGGCACTCGCGCGATCCGCCTCGTGCTCGCAAGCCGTACTCTCTTCGCTCACCGCCTGCACGGCATCGCTTGCCACGTCGCGCTGCTGAATGACGTGGGCAAGCTCGTGCGCAAGCAGATTGCGCCCCGTGCGCGTGTCGGGCGCATAGTGATTGCGGCCAAAGACGATGTGCCGCCCCACGGTGTAGGCCGCGGCGCTTGCTTCACGCGCGCTCTGCGCCGCGGCAGTGTCGGTGTGCAGGCGCACGCCGGCGAAGTCGAAGCCGAAGCGCGGCTCGAAGAACGATCTGAGCTTCGCCGGCAGCGGTGTGCCCGCACTTTCCAGACCGCGCAGCATTGCGCTCGGCGCGTGCTCCGGCGTGGCCGCGTGCTGCACTCCCGAGCGTGCGTCCGGCTTGGCGACAGTGGCGCGTTCCGCCCCCATGATCCCCCATTCCCCCCGCGACTATTCCTTGAACAGATCGGTGTCGACGAAATCGGCCTGCACCAGCGACCAGAAGTCGTTCGCCAGCCCTTTCAGGACGTAGTCGTACGGCAGCCAGCCGTAGCCGTTGTCGCCCCAACCCGTGCCCCACGAGTTGCGGATGAGGAGCGCCCCTTTCGAGCTGCCGATCTTCTTCCCGTCGTCGTAGCCCACCGCGAGGATGGCGTGACCGCCCTGCACCTGTTCTCCCGCCTTCGGAAACGGGATCTCCCCGGTGCCCTCGCCGATCGCCGGCATCGAGCTGTAGACGGTGAAACCGAACATCGCCGGCAAACCCCCGGCGAGGTTGGTCTTGATTGCCTCCAGACGCTCCGCGGGCGTCGTCGCTGCCGGGTCGAGACGGTAGTATTTCACCGCCTCGTAGTTGTCACCCAGCGCATAGAGGAACGCGCCCGGTTCCTCGTCGTATTTCGTGATGTCGTACGGCCAGTACTCCTCGGGCGGCACACCGCACATGACCATGGCCTTCATCGCGTCGCGCAGGTAGGCGCCGGTGTCGCCGGTCCAGCCGAGCAGATTGCGCGTCACCTTGTAGAGGAAGAGGCGCGAGCCGTCGATGTGCTTGCCGAACGCGCGGCGCTGGTAGTACTCCAGCATGCCCACGCCGGCGTGCGCCGTGCACGAGCCGATGCTCTCCTGATCCTCGATGGGCGAGCACCATTCGCGCAGGTCGGCCGCGGATGGCGTCGCCTTCAGCGCGTCCTTGAGCGGCTTCGACCCCTTCAGGATCTTGCGGATGGCGTCGGTGTCGGCGCTGTAGTCGCGGATGTCGGGCAGGTCGCGCAGGTACCCCATGCCCAAGCGCTCACGAGCTTTCATGGTCTTCTCCTCCTTGGTCAGACAGCGACGCGTGCACGCGCTGCGCGATGCCGGCGCCGCTCGCGTGCACGTCTCCGCGTGCGGGCAGCGTGAATTCCCCACCATCGACCACCGCATTGCCCTCAGCGTGCGCGACCGTGTCCGCGATGCCGTCGGCAGCAAGCAGGCGTGCCAGCTCCGCCTGCAGCGCATCGCCGATGTCATGGCGCGAGCCGCCCGGAAACCCGTGCAGCACCAGCGTCTCGATATGGACGGTGACGGCGTCGCGGCTCACACCCATCCCGACACCTCCGCATCGGACAGC
>JAEUMW010000228.1 GCA_016791345.1 Betaproteobacteria bacterium
CAGGCTCTGCGACGCGTACTGCATGATGAGCCGGCCGGTCGTGGTCTCGCCGGTGAAGGCGATCTTGGCGATGCGGCTGCTGGTGGCAAGCGGCTTGCCGGCCTCGACGCCGAAACCGTTAACGACGTTCAGCACGCCCGCCGGCAGCAGGTCCTGGATCACTTCGAGCAGCACCAGGATCGACGCCGGGGTCTGCTCGGCCGGCTTGAGCACGACGCAGTTGCCCGCAGCCAGCGCTGGCGCGAGCTTCCACGCCGCCATCAGGATCGGGAAGTTCCACGGGATGATCTGGCCGACCACACCGAGCGGCTCGTGGAAGTGATAGGCCATGGTGTTGTGGTCGACCTCGCCGATCGAGCCTTCCTGCGCGCGCACGCATGCGGCGAAATAACGGAAGTGATCGATCGCGAGCGGGATATCGGCAGCCATGGTCTCGCGGATCGGCTTGCCGTTGTCCCACGTTTCGCTCGCCGCGACCAGGTTCAGGTTGGCTTCGAGGCGGTCGGCGATCTTGTTGAGCACCGCGGCGCGCTCTGCCGCGGACGCGCCGCCCCAAGCCCCTTTCGCGGCGTGGGCGGCGTCGAGCGCAAGTTCGATGTCTTCCGCGGTAGACCGCGGAATTTCGCAAATCACCTTGCCGGTGATCGGCGTGGCGTTCTCGAAATACTCACCCTTCACCGGCGCTACCCACTTCCCGCCGATGAAATTCCCATAGCGCGACTTGAACTGAATTGGAAAACCGTACTTGCCAGGCTCGACTTTCATGGAGATCCTCCTTTGCTTTGCTCGATGAGAAATACCGACCCAGCGGGTTTGCAGAGCCCGTGCCTGCCCGCACGGCACCCAAAGTTTGGACATTGAATTCAACAGCTTGTTCGCCCACTCGGGCTTGCCGGCACGACCGGCGAGACGGGAATCCTCGTAAATCGCTCGACAAAGCGTTGCATCCTGAAACAGGTGTCCCCGGACGTGCCAACCACAGCGCCACCAGGGTCGACGTCGCTCGGAGATGCGGGTTGCGATCTTGTTCACCGGGCCCGGTTTCAATACTATCGACGCATCGTCTTACCCGGGCAATAAGCACGGAAAAGCATAATGTTCCAGGTCAAGGTGAACTGTTCGTGGTTTCTCGCGCGCGACGTTCCGCAGGAGCTTGACGGTCCTCTCTTTCCCCTGCTGCAGGCGATTCGCGATTCCGGTTCGCTCGGCAAGGCGGCGAAGCAGATCGGCACGTCGTATCGCTACGCCTGGGGTCTCGTCGGCAAGTGGCAGGATCTGCTGGGGCAGCCGCTCGTGCTGAAAGAGCGCGGCCGCGGCGCACGCTTGGCGCCGCTCGGCGAATCACTGCTGTGGGCGGAGCAGCGCCTGCGCGCACGTCTGGCGCCTCAGCTCGAATCCTTCAGCGCGGAGATGCAGCGCGAACTCGCCGGCGTCTTCTGCGCGGCGCGGCCGACCGTGAGCGTCTGCGCCAGCCACGATCTGGCGCTCGCCGGACTGCGCGATCTGCTGGCGCAGCAGCCGGGTGTGCAACTCGATCTCGAATTCCGCGGCAGCCTCGACAGCCTGCAGGCGCTCGGCGCCGGGACGTGCGAGCTGGCGGGGTTCCACGTCGCGGAGTATCACGGCCGCGGCACGCTCTCGCACCTCGCGTTCCGCCGCTGGCTGAAGCCCCGGGTCCATCGTCTGGTGGATTTCGTGACGCGCCAGCAAGGCCTGGTGGTGGCATCCGGCAATCCGAAGCGTATCCGCACGCTTGCCGACCTGGCACAGCCGGGCGTGCGCTTCGTCAACCGGCAGCGCGGATCGGGCACGCGCCTGCAGTTCGATCAGCTGCTGTGGGAAGCCGGTCTCGACAAGTATTCGATCGAAGGCTATCAGAACGAGGAGTTCACCCACCTCGCCGTCGCCGCCACCATCGGCGGCGGGCACGCGGACGCCGGCTACGGCATCAAGGCGGCGGCGGCACGCTACGGGCTCGACTTCATACCTCTGGTGAACGAACGCTACTTCCTCGTCTGCCGCTGCGAGTCGCTGGAAGAGCCGACCGTGCAGCAACTGCTCGATACCCTCAAGGGCACGGCATTTCGCTCGCTGGTGGCTGGCCTCGCCGGCTACGACGCCTCGCGCGCCGGCGAGGTGCTGACCGTGCGCGAGGCGCTCCCCTGGTACGACCGCGCCAGCGCCGTCGAGCGCGACGACGCGGCTGACCACCCGGAGGCGGTCGCGCCTTCCCACCGCAGTCCCGTCTAGGAGAAGCCACATGCAGATCAGCGCGCGCAACATACTCAAAGGCAAGATCACCAAGATCGTCGAAGGCCCCGTAAGCACCGAGGTCACGATCAAGGTCGGACCAAAGGCCGAGATCGTCTCATCCATCACCTCCACTGCCGCACGCTCGCTCGGACTCAAGAAGGGCGGCGAGGCGTATGCGATCATCAAGGCCACGAGCGTGATGGTCGGCGTCGACGACTGACGTCCCCCTGAGCCTCATCGCCGACATCCTGGGGCAGAACCCGCGGCGGGCGGAGCGGGCTGCAATCTATCTCAACGCCGTCCTGGCGCTGGTCGTGGCGTCCTGTTGCGTCGGGCGTGCGGCCGCCCGCGACATCGTCGATTCGGCGGGGCGCAAGGTCGCAGTCCCTGCAACCGTGTGCCGCGTGTACGCCGCGGGTCCACCGGCGAGCATCATGGTTTACGCGATCGCGCCCGAGAAGCTGCTTGGCTGGACACGCAGCATGTCTGCGGCGGAGGCCGCCTTCCTGCCGCAGCGCTACGCCGAACTGCCGCCGCTCGGACGGCTCACCGGGCGCGGCAACACGGCCAACGTCGAGGTCGTCCTCGCCACCAAGCCCGATCTCATCGTCGATGCCGGCGCCACCGGCGACACCTACGTCTCGCTCGCGGACCGCGTGCAGCAGCAGACCGGGGTTGCCTATGTCCTGTACGACGGCACCTTTGCCGCGACCAGCGCCTCGCTGCGCGGACTCGCTGCAGCAATGGGCGACAGTGCGCGCGGCGAACTGTTGGCCGATTACGTCGACCGTCGCGTCCAGACGGTGAAGGCCAAGGTAGCGTCGATCCCGCGTGAGCGCCGTCCGCGCGTCTATTACGCACGCGGCGCGACCGGGCTGCAGACAGCGCTCGCCGGCTCGATCAATGCCGAGGTGCTGGACATCCTCGGTGCCGTCAACGTGGCCGGGAATCAGGCGGCTGCCGGCGGGCTCGTCAACGTCTCGATGGAGCAGGTGCTCGCGTGGAATCCGGACGTCATCGTGACGACCGACCCGGGCTTCTTCACGCGCGTCTGGACCGACGCACGCTGGTCGAGCCTGACGGCAGTCAAGAACGCGCGCGTCTACCTCTCGCCACAGCTGCCCTTCGGCTGGTTCGACTTTCCGCCCGGTCCGAACCGCCTGATCGGCCTGCTCTGGCTCGCGAACATTCTCTATCCGGACGTCTTCAACGAGGACCTGCGCGCCCAGGCCGCGGAGTTCTATCGCATCTTCTACCATCAGGAACCGACGCGGGCACAGCTGGACGCCCTCCTGAACACGCCGGAGCTGGCCGGCCGATGACCACGCAGGCGGTCGGTGCACCGCGTCTTGGGACCTTCGGGCGCTATACCCTGCCGCTTGCCGCGCTCGCCGTGCTGGTCGTGCTCGCGTTTGCGGTCGGCCGCTTTCCGGTAACCCTCGGCGATCTCTTCGCAGCGACCCTGGGCAAGCTGCTCGGCTCGGACCGGCAGGTCCCGGCCACCGTGGAAACCGTCATCTACCAGGTGCGCGGGCCACGGGTCATGGCAGCGCTGGTGGTGGGCGCCGCGCTGGCGACGGCGGGCGCCGCCTACCAGGGCATGTTCCGCAATCCGCTCGTCTCGCCCGACATCCTCGGCGTGTCGTCCGGAGCAGCGCTCGGCGCGGCGCTCGCCATCTTCCTGTCGTGGGACCTGGTCGGCATCCAGGCGCTGGCGTTCATCGGCGGCCTGCTCGCGGTCGGGATGGTCTACGCGGTCGGCGCGTCGCTGCGCGGACGCGATCCACTGCTGACGCTGATTCTCGCCGGGGTTGTGATCGGCACCCTGCTCGGCTCGTGCGTCTCGCTGCTCAAGTATCTCGCCGACCCCTACAACCAGCTGCCGGCGATCACCTTCTGGCTGCTCGGCAGCCTGGCCGCCGCGAGCCCGGCCGACCTCAAGGTCGTGGTGCCGACAGTGGTGCTCGGCCTGGTGCCGCTGGTGCTGCTGCGCTGGCGCATGAATCTCATGACGCTGCCGGACGACGAGGCGCGCGCACTGGGTGTCGACACGCGTCGTCTGCGGCTCGCCGTGATCTGCGCGGCAACCCTGATCACCGCCGCGAGTGTTGCCGTCTCCGGCATCATCGGCTGGATCGGCCTGCTCGTGCCGCACGCCGCGCGCATGCTCGTCGGTCCCGGTTTCGCCCGCATGCTGCCGATGACGATGATCCTGGGCGCCGGCTTCATGCTCGCCGTCGATACCCTCGCGCGCACGGTCGCGACCCTCGAGGTGCCGCCGGGAGTGCTCACCGCCGTGCTCGGCACGCCGCTTTTCCTATGGCTGCTCGCCAAGTCGAGGCGTGCGTGGTGATGGAACTGCGTGCAGAGGCGCTTGCGTACGGTTACCCCGGCCGCATCGTCGGCAACGATGTCGAGGTCGCCCTGGCCGCGGGCGAAGTTGTCTGCGTGCTGGGACCGAACGGCGGCGGCAAGACGACCCTGTTTCGCACGCTGCTCGGCCTGCTGCCCGTTCAGAATGGGCACATCGCCCTCGGCGGGCGTCCGCTGCAGGACTGGTCGCGCCGCAACCTCGCCCGCGTGGTCGGCTACGTGCCGCAGGCACACGCGGCGAACTTCGCCTTCAGCGTGCGCGAGATCGTCCTCATGGGGCGCACGGCACACATCGGCGCCTTCGCGGCACCGTCGCATCGCGATCGCGAAGCGGCGGACGCAGCGCTCGCGACGCTCGGCATCGCCCACCTGGGCGATCGCGCGTACACCGAGGTGAGCGGCGGTGAACGCCAGCTTGCGCTCATCGCCCGCGCCCTGGCGCAGGAAGCCGAGCTGCTGCTGCTGGACGAGCCGACCGCAAGCCTGGACTTCGGCAATCAGCTGCGCGTGCTCGATCAATTGCGTGCGCTCGCCGAGCGCGGCATCGGCGTGCTGTTCTCGACCCATGACCCCGATCACGCCTTCCTCTGCGCCGAGCGCGTGGTGATGCTGCGTGATGGCCGCATTCTGGCGACGGGTCGTCCGGCCGAGGTCATCACCCGCGACAACCTGCAGCGTCTTTACGGCGTGGACGTGGAGATCGTGACGACGACGCTGTCGGATGGACGCGCCTCGCACCTGTGCGTGCCTGGACTTGCGAGAATGCGCGCGACACACTGGCCGCGCCCCGCTCCCGCGCACTGAAAGGGACGCACCCGGCGAGCACCCGGTGCGTCGAGACAGCTGTTCTCAGTCGCTGCTGGCAAAGCCGAGCAGTTGCATGAGACTCAGGAACAGGTTGTAGATCGCCACGTACAGGCTCACCGTGGCCATGATGTAGTTCGTCTCGCCGCCCTGAATGATGCTGCTCGTTTCGAACAGGATGAGCCCGGCCATCAAGAGGACGAAGACCGCCGACACGGCGAGCGAGAGCGCCGGCATCTGCAGGAAGAGTGCCGCCAGGCCGGCCAGGAAGGCGACCAGGATGCCCGCGAAGAGAAAGCCTCCCATGAAGCTGAAGTCGCGCTTGCTTGCCAACGCGTAGCCCGATAAGCCGAGGAACGTCGCTGCCGTGCCACCCAGCGCGGTCATCACGATCTGGTGTCCGTTCGGCAGCGACAGGTAGGCGCTCACGATCGGCCCGAGGGTGTATCCCATGAAGCCCGTAAGCGCGAACACGAAGGCGAGCCCCAGCGCCCGGTCGCGGAAGCGCGACGTGAGGTAGAGCAGACCGAAATACCCGACCAGCGTGACGACAAGCCCCGGATGCGGCAGCTTGAGGGCTGCCGACGCTCCGGCCGTGAGCGCGCTGAAGGCGAGCGTGAGCCCGAGCAGCCAGTAGGTGTTGCGCAGAACCCGGTTGCTCGCCAGCGTCGTCGTGATCGAGTCGGCGGGACGGCGCAGGACGGTGACACGTGAGGTACTCATGGAATCTCCTGTAGCCAAGGACGATCGCCGACGGGGCGTCACGCGATCTGCAGCTGCGCTCGCCTCATGCCGAGCCGGCGCTTGGTTCGTATGCGATGGGCCATGCGGCGGCCGAGGGTGCGGCCGGTGCGCTCCGCGGCAGAACTGATCACGGCGTACAGATCGGCGCCGAGATCGCGGACGACGAGCGCCGGCAACTGCGGCAGCCGCACCATCACCCGGCAAAACTTGTCGGCGCCGCCGCGCGGGCCATTCACGTCTCCTACCTGCACCTCCACCCGGTCCACCCAGATGCGGAAGGACCGCAACGCGTATTCGATGCGGCGGATAACGTGCTGGCGCAGCCCCTCGGTAAGGGCAAAACGGCGCGCCTGGATTTCGATTCTCATGGATGACATTCCTCCTGTTGTCGAGACAACACGCCCAATCTACGGAACCCGGAGGATCAGGTAAAGTCGATTATTCCCACAAAATGCTTCGGCTTTCTCGAATCTTCGCAGGGTTCCACACATGAATCTCAAGCACCTCTTCTACTTCTGGAAGGTCGCATCGAGCGGGAGTGTCGCCCGCGCCAGCAAGGAGCTGCACCTGACGCCGCAGACCATCAGCGGCCAGATTCAGCTCCTGGAGCAGGACCTCGCAGCGGAGCTTTTCGCCCGCAGCGGGCGCCGGCTCGAACTGACGGAAGCCGGTCGCTTCGCGCTCGGTTACGCGAAGGAGATCTTCTCACTGAAATCCGAACTCGAGGCGCTGATCCGCCTGCAGCCGGCCGGACGGCCGTCGGAATTTCGCTGCGGCGTCTCGGACGCAATGCCCGAGTCGCTCGCCTACCGGCTGCTGGAGCCCGCCACGCGCATGCCCGATCCGGTGCGCATCATATGCCCGGAGTGGAAGCTCGACATTCTCTTGTCCGAGCTTGCGGTCCACCGCCTCGATCTCGTCCTGTCGGACTCGCCGATCCCGCCATCGGTCGATGTGCGCGCCTACAACCACCGGCTCGGCGGCTCGCCGCTGACGTTCTTCGCGGCGGGTGCACTGGCGCAGCGCTGTCGCGGCCCCTTCCCCGAGTGTCTCAACGGCATGCCCATGCTGCTGCCGCGCGAGGACTCCGCGCTGCGCGGAAAGCTTGTACGCTGGTTCAGCCAGCAGGGACTTCGCCCAGCCTTCGTCGGCGAGTTCGATGGCAGCCCGCTCATGTTCGCTTTCGGTGAAGCGGGTGTCGGCGTGTTCGTCGCGCCGACGATCCTCAGGGACCAGATGGAAACGCGGCATGGCGCGGTCGCACTCGGCGAGACGCCCGAGGTCGTCGCGGAATACTTCGCCATTTCCGTCGAGCGCCGGCTTACCCATCCCTGTGTGCTGGCAATCACGCAGGCGGCGCGCGAGCGCATCTTTGCGAACTCGACCGCGTAGCCGCTGCGGAGAATCGAGGTGCCCCCCGATTGCGCCTTCCTGTTGTGACTTCGATGCGCTTCCGAAGACGAAGTTCGACTGCAGTGGAGGGACGCGGGATGTCGACCGAGTAGACCGCCGGGGCGATCCCTCAACGACACTCAGCGAGACCGTCTGAGCGACAAGCTCAGTGCAGAACGGTTGTGCTCTCTTCGGCGGCCCAATCGTTCGCGAGGGACTGCGCCGCTTCGCGCAGCGCAGCCGGTTGACGTTCGTCGCTCGCGAGATACGCAAGATGAGCGGCGATCGCCTGCCGCGTCAGGGAATTGTTCTTGTCCGCAACGCGCGTGAGGAGGTGCAGCAAGGAGGCGATCGCCAGCTCGGGATGGTCGGGATATTCCAGGGTGAACGCGTCCGGGCTGTCCATGCCTTCGCCTCAGATGCGCTTGGCGTAGTACTCGACCACCTGCTGCACCTCGATGGGGAAGGGAACCTCTCCGTCATCGGTACGCGGGTAACGCGCGCAACCTTATTGAACTGAAGCTTCTGCTTTTCCTGCAGCTTCTTGGCGTAATCGGACTTGCGCGGTAATTCCTGGCCGTGCCACCCTCCACCCTAACCGCCACCACGGCGGAAATAGAGATCGAAGCGTTCCAGCGCCGCCGTCACCTCCGCTTCCCCGCAACCTTCGAAACGAAGTTCCACCTCGGCGGTCGGCAGCGTGAGCGATGCGATGCGCAGCGGCGCTTCCTCGCAAAACCGTACTTCGAGCCGGCAACCTGCCTTGTCGACTGCCACCCGGTCGCCGGTCGCCACCGGCGCGTCGGTGCCGAGCGCATCGGGGAGCGTGCGAAAGAACTCGCGGCGGCTGATGCTCATCCGGCGAATAACGCAGACGACCTCCACCACGACGTCAGCCGCCGGCCACCGGCGGCCAGATGGCCACCACGTCGCCTTCCCTGAGGATCGTCGAGTCGAAGGCGGCGACTGGCACGTGATATCCATTCACCAGCAGCAGATGCACCCGCCCGGCCGGCACCGGTTCGAGGTCGAGCAGGCGC
>JAEUMW010000229.1 GCA_016791345.1 Betaproteobacteria bacterium
CAGCGTGTCGACCATGAACTGGCAATCGTTTTCCGAGATCGCCTTCAGCTTCTCGCTGACCTCGCACATCGTGCTGCAGTCGCTGCTGTTCGCGGCGCTCATGGGCGTGCTCGGAGGCGTGCTGCCGGCCGCCCGTGCGGCAGGCCTCAAGATCGTCGATGCGCTGCGCGCGGCGTGAGCGAGGAATCTTCGAGAACGTACGCGACGACTCGTATTAGAATAAATACCCGTTCGTCTCGAATAGTCATTTGTGATGCGCCCGTTGCCGCGACGATGGCTGGGCAGACTGCCCGAGCGGGTGCGGTTTTGTGTACCGAGCTTATTTAGGAGTGAGATTGATGTCCACGAAAAGGGAAACGACGCCGGCTGCCGAGAAGAAGACCACAGTGAAGAAGGCACCGACCGAACGCAAGACAACCGCGCCGCGGAAGACGAAAGCAGCGGCCGAAGATGCCAGCGAATTGACGCCGAGTGCGGACGCGAAGGTGGCAAAGCCGAAGAAGGCGAGCACCGCGCCGCAAGTGGCTGCAGTGAAGCCCAGCGCAGAAAGGGCAATCGCCCCGATGACCCGTGTCATGGCCTACATCGACGTCGGTCCTGGCAACACGCTGTTCCTGCGCGGCGAAGGGGCGGGCCTGAGTTGGGAAGCCGGTGTGCCGATGCAGTGGACCGGCGACGGCTGCTGGTCGTGGTCGGCGGAAGCGGCGGGTCAGGAAGTCACGTTCAAGGTGCTGATCAACGACCAGCACTGGTCGTGGGGAGACAACCTCAAGGTTTCCGCGGGCGACACCGCTTCCTTCACGCCGGCCTTCTAGTGGCGTTCAGCCGCTACGCTCGACGGCGGCTGGCGTGTGCGCGCGGCAAGGTATCGCGCGTGAACCGGATGCGTACGGCAGGATAATCAGGCGGGCCCGCTGTCCGATCGCTCGGACAGCCACACGCACGAGTACAGTCCGTGACCGACGCCGACGAGGCCGGCGAAGAACAGCGTCGGCTCCGCGATGAGCACGCCGCTCACGAGCATCGTGCTTGCCGCGGTCAGCATGACCCAACAGCGGTGGCGTTCCTGCTGTGAGGCCGCGTCGTACGGGGGCAGCGCCAGTTCGCGCTTGAGTTTCGCGGTGGCTTGTTCGCGCGACGAGCCCGACACGAGCCAGATGTGCTCGTGCGAATCGGCGACCGGTTCGTCGCTGTAGATGGGCGTGATCTGAGCCCACGCGACCCATTGGCCGTCGGCACGTTGTTTCGTCGCGACCCAAAAGCGGCCGACACGGTGGATTGCTCTGCTGTTCATGGTGGAGCCCGTCGGATTCGTTCGCTGCGGATGGCGCAAAATTCGTGCTACGCCGTGCCGGCTGCAAAGTGCCGTGAGCGCGGGGTGACGAGGCCCGACCACCGCTCGATCTGCTATCCTCAGACGTTCACTGTTGAACGCGTTTTGTCATGCCGCTGCGTACTGTCTCCGGCAACCATGCCGCACCGTGCAAGGGTCGCGGCGCGACGTCGAATCCCGAGGGCCGTTTCGAGCAGGTAACGCGGGAAACGTTCGACGATGGCTGGGCGCGCGCAGATGAGGACGGGCCGCCGGCGCCGGCGACCGTCGTCACCGAGGAGCGTGCGAAGTCGATCATCGCCCGCAACGACTCGCCCGACGTTCCGTTCACGCAATCCATCAATCCCTACCGCGGCTGCGAGCACGGCTGCGTGTACTGCTACGCGCGTCCCAGTCACGCGTTCCTCAATCTCTCGCCCGGGCTCGACTTCGAAACGCGCCTCTTCGCCAAGGTGAACGCGGCCGAGGTGCTGCGTGCGGAACTGGCGAGGCCCGGCTACGTCTGCGAACCGATCGCGCTCGGCGCCAACACCGACCCCTATCAGCCGATCGAGCGCGAATACCGCATCACGCGGTCGGTGATCGAGGTGCTCGCCGCACACGATCATCCCCTGACCATCGTCACCAAGAACGCGCTGGTCGAGCGCGACCTCGATCTGCTGGCGCCGCTCGCGGAGAAGCGACTGGTGCGCGTTTTTCTCTCCATCGCGACGCTCGACCACGACGTGGCGCGCCACATGGAACCGCGCACGTCCGCCCCGCGGCGGCGGCTGGAGACGGTGCGGCGGCTCGCGGCATCGGGTGTCCCGACCGGGGTCATCGTGGCGCCGGTGGTGCCCTTCCTGACCGATCACGACATCGAGCGCGTGCTCGCAGAGGCGGCGCAGGCGGGCGCCACCTCCGCTGGCTATGTGCTGCTGCGGCTGCCTTTCGAGGTCAAGGGGATCTTCGAGAAGTGGCTCGCCGCGCGCTTCCCGCTGCGGGCGGCACACGTGATGAGCCGGGTGCACGCGATGCGCGACGGCCGGGCCAACGATCCGCAGTTCGGTAGCCGCATGAAGGGGACCGGCCGTTTTGCCGAGTTGCTGGGACAGCGCTTCGAGCGCGCCGCATCGCGGCTTGGCCTCGATCGCGATCGCCCGCCCCTCGACACCACGCTCTTCCGGCGTCCCGGGGCGAGGCCGCAGCTGGAGCTTTTCTGATGATGCTGCGGATTGCTGCCCGCCGTGTCGCCGCACTGCTCGTGGCGGTGCTGATGTGCGGTGGACGGGGAGCCTATGGCGCCGAGCCGGCACCGGCAGACTTCAAGGCCGGCCAGACCGCCTACGCCGCGGGCGATTACGCCCGGGCCGCCAGGGTGTGGCAACCGCTCGCCGAGCACGGTGACGCACAGGCGCAATACGGCATGGGAATGCTGGCGCGGCGCGGGCTCGCCGGGCCGCGCGACGCCGCCGCGGCGGCGCAGTGGTGGCGGAAGGCGGCGAACCAGGGGCACATGGCCTCACAGTTCAACCTCGGCGTGCTCTACGAGGCCGGCGAAGGCGTGCGGCAGAGCTACGACGAGGCCTTCAAGTGGTATCGTCTGGCCGCGGAGCGCGGGGATCCGGACGCGCAGTTCAACCTCGGCCTGCTCTACGCAGCCGGGCGCGGCACACGGCGCGACCTGACCGCCGCCGCCGACTGGTACCGCAAAGCGGCCGACCAGGGCGACGCCGCCGCGCAGTACACGCTGGGTCTTTCCTATGCGGCGGGAATGGGGGTGAAGGAGGACCGCAAGGCTGCCGTGACATGGCTGCAGAAGGCCGCCGCACAAGGCTTTCAGCCGGCCCGCGACGCGCTCGCCAAGCTCGCGCCCGACACGAAGGAACGTCAACCATGAGCGAAAAAGTCTGCTTGCTGGTGAGTGACGATCTCGCCCGCTACGGTTTTCCGTCCGGTCATCCGTTCGGCACCGACCGGCAGGAAGCCTTCCTGCGCAAGGCGCGCGGCCGCGGCCTCGACACCCGGGCACACGTCATGGGCTCGCGGGCGGCGACGCGCGACGAGATCGAACGTTTCCACACCGTCGATTACGTGAACCGCGTGATGGTCAAATCGCAGCAGGGCGTGGGGTATCTCGACTACGGTGACACACCGGCCTTCGTCGGCGTGTTCGAGGTGTCGAGCCACGTCGTCGGCGCTGCCCTGATGGCCCTCGACGCGGTCATGGAAGGCACCTGTCGCCGATCCTTCCAGCCCATCGGCGGGCTCCATCACGCGCGCCGCGACCGCGCGGCGGGCTTTTGCGTGTTCAACGACGTCGGTGTCGTGATCGAGACGCTGCGCAGCCGCTACGGCGTGAAGCGCATCGCCTACGTGGACATCGACGTGCATCACGGCGACGGTCTCTACTATCCATACGAGAGCGATCGGGATCTCATCGTCGCCGACATCCACGAGGATGGGGACTATCTCTATCCGGGCACCGGCCACGACTGGGAAACCGGCAAGGACGCCGCGGCGGGCACCAAGCTCAATATCGCCATGCCCCCGGGCGCGGGAGACGCCGAGTTCTCGCGACAGTGGGAGCGGGTAGAGGCGCACCTCGTCAAGTTCCGCCCGGAGTTCTTTCTGCTCCAGTGCGGCGCCGACAGCCTGGGCGGCGACCCCATCGCGCACCTGCACTACACCGCGGCAGCCCACGGCCACGCCGCAAAGCGGCTGCGCGCGCTGGCCGACGAGCACGCCCGCGGCCGGCTGATGGTTTTCGGCGGCGGCGGCTACAACCGTACGAATCTGGCGCTCGCCTGGAACGCGGTGCTGGAAGCCCTGGTCGAGACGCCGTAGCGGCGGTTCCGCCTCTGCGCTGTCGGAGAACCATGGCGTGAGCCCGTCAGAGCTGCTCGTGAGGAGCCTGCCCGTCGGCGTCATCATGGCGGCGGCCGTCGGCCCCATCTGGATGCTCTGCTTCCGTCGCGCGCTGGTCGAGGGCTTCTGGCCGGGTTTTGCCTCGGGGCTGGGTGCTGCCGGTGCGGATGCGCTCTACGCAGCGGTGGCTGCATTCGGGCTCACGTTCATCTCCGACTTCCTGATCGCGCATCGCCCGACGTTTCTGTTCGGTGCGAGCGTGTTCCTGCTCTGGCTCGGCGCGAAGATGCTCCGGGCACGGCCGGGGCGTGAGCCTGCCGCAACCCTTCGGGTGTCCGGTCTTGCCCAGGCGTGGGCGGCCACGCTGCTGCTCACGCTGGCCAATCCGATGACGATCCTCTCCTTTCTCGCCATCTTCGCCGCGCTCGGATTCACCGGCGCTCGCGACGTGGGCGGCGCGACGGCGATGGTGGTCGGCGTCTTCGCGGGCGCCGCGCTCTGGTGGCTGGCGCTGTGCACGCTGGCCGCGCGGATCGGGCCGCGGCTGGGAGATGCCGCGTTTGTCGTCCTGAACCGGATCGCCGGCGGGTTTGTGGTCGCTTTTGCCGGCTATCAGCTCCTGCTGCTCGGACGCAGCTGAGCTTCCCGCTCAGTGCAGGTAGGCGAAGTGCTGGCGCTGCCAGGCTTCGAGCCGTTCGCGCATGCGGCGGTAGTGCGATCCGCGCCAGTAGACACGCTCGCAGTGCGGGCACGCCGACACCGGCTCGGCGTCGCCCGACGGCAGCCACGGGAAGCGTGCGCGCTGGCGCGACGTGGCGGGAAGCAGCGGGGTGTTGTCGACGAGACAGCGTGTGAAGGCGCGCGACAGCCAGTCGAGCCCGAAGGCGCTGGCCACGATCTGCACCTGCTCTTCGAGTCGCGGCGAGGGCAGGATCATGGCGATCCCGGCGGCGGCCTTGTGCTCCCGGATGTGCCGGTCGAGGGTAAGGAAGCGCCGCGCCTCGGCCTGGCATTGCTGGAGCAGCACGCGGTCGCGCAGACCGTCGCTCGCGAGCGCCGCGTCGTAGCCGGCTGCTCGCAGGTAGCGGCACAGTTGCCCGAGCATCTCGTCGCAGAGGAAGCGTTCCATCGCCGCCGCATTATTTCGCGCGGCTCGAACCGGCACAAGTCATCGGCGACCGTGCACCACGACAAGGCAATTTCCGCAGACGCTGCACCACGAGGCGGCAGAAATCGCCACGCGGTCGCAACATGGTGAGGTAACTCTTGGACGTTGTGCGCGAATTTCTGGTGGCACGCGCGTTGCTAGCTGCAACCCCTCCCCGCGTTTCAGCTTTCCCGCCACCGTACACGCAATCCTGATGGCATACGCCTTCTATATCAAGGAGATCGGACGCGGGAAGGAAGGCGCGCGCGACCTCACCGCGCCCGAGGCCTATCATCTCTTCGCTGCGCTGCTCGACGGTGGCGTGCCCGAGCTCGAACTGGGCGCAATCCTGATGACGCTGCGGATGAAGGGCGAGGCCGCCTCGGAGATACTCGGCTTCCAGCGGGCGGTCGAGGAGCGCACGCAGCGGCTGGACTTCGCGTCGGCGGTACGCCCGGTCGTCATTCCCACCTACAACGGTGCCAAACACGCGCCGAATCTGCTGCCGCTGGTGGCGCTGCTGCTCACGCGCCTCGGCATTCCGGTGCTGATCCACGGTGCGCTGCACGGCGAAGGACGGGTCGCTACGGTCTACGTTCTGCGCGAGCTCGG
>JAEUMW010000230.1 GCA_016791345.1 Betaproteobacteria bacterium
GCACAGGAAGCCCTTTCCGGGTTGAACCAGCGCTACCTGAATCGGCTGTCCGACCTGCTGTTCGTCCTTGCCCGCGTCATCAACCGCGGCCTCGACGTGCCGGACGTGCTCTGGCAGCGCGGCAACCACCGCGGCGACGACGCGGCCTGACGCTCGGAAGGGGTTTTCCGCCTACTCGCGCTTCTCGTCGCCGCGCGCACGCGCCAGCCGCTCGCAGATCTGCACCACGCCCTGGGCGAGCCGGGGGGTTGCCCGCTCGACCAGCGTCGGATCGACGTTGTAGACGTGCCCTTCGCGAACGGCGCGCAGATTCACGGTCCTCGCCCACGCCGGCACCTCGACACGACCGGTCCCTGCAGTGAGAAGAACGTCCGGGTCGGCAGCCATCACGCTTTCCAGCGCCACTTCCGGGGAAAGCAGGCGAAGATCGGTGAACACGTTGCGACCGCCGCAGAGGCGGATCATCTCGTCGATGATGTGGGTTCCACCGATCGTGCGCAGCGGGCGGTCCCACACCTGATAGAACACCGTGACCTCACGCGCCCCGCTGTTTGCCGTTCGCAGCCCGGCAAGCTCGGCCTCGAAAGCCTGCGCGACCGGCTCCGCTGCTTTCCCAGTGCCCGCCGCCTGCCCCAGAAGCCGCACAATGCGCGGCACGTCGGAGAGCCGGCGCGGCTCGGTGACCAGCACGGGAATGCCCAGGCCTTCGAGGCGCTGTACGTCGGCCGGGCGATTGCCGCTGCCCCACGCCAGAACGAGGTCCGGCTTGGCGGCCAGCACCCCTTCCAGATCGATGCCGCCGGACGAGGCGACGATCGGGAGGCGCGCCGCCTCGGCCGGGTAGTCGCTGTACGCGGCAACACCGACGACGGCGGCACCGGCCCCGGCGGCGAAGGCCAGCTCGGTGAGACTCGGGGCGAGCGTCACGATGCGCTGGGCCGGTCGGGCAAGCCGCAGGCTCACCCCGCGATCGTCGATGATCTCGGTCGCCCGTGCCGTGGTGGCGACGAGCAGCCCGAGCAGCGCCAGGGCGACCCAGCCCGCTCTGGTGTTCCGCACGAGTTACGCCGCGCTGCCGCGCGGCAGGAGGTCGACCAGCTTCGCGCTGGTGCGGCGCAAGCGCTGCGAGAGCAGCGTGACGAGGTTGACGAGGATCTTCGCGCCCAGCCGCGGCGCCTCGTCGATGATCTGCAGCATGTCATCGCGGGTCAGCACGGCGATCGTCGTCGCTTCGATGGCCATGCACGTGGCGAACCGCGGCTCGCCGTCCAGCATCGACATCTCGCCCAGAGTCATGCCGGGGCCGACGGTGGCCATCAGACGGCTGCTGCCGTCCTCCGCCTGCTTGAGCACGTCGACCCGCCCGGACAGCACGAGCAGCATGTAGTCGCCGGTGCCGCCCTCGTGAATGACGGGCAGGCCGGGGGTTGCGCGCATGACGTGGAAGAAACCGGCAAGCGCACTGATCTCTTCGCAATCGAATCCCGCGAAAAACTGCGACGTGACTGCCTGATCGAAGAATCCATCGCTCACCGACGCGCCATCACCCAGGTACTCGAGACTGCCGAGCGCCCCCTGCGTCGGGATGCGGGGGTTCGTCATTTCCGCGCCGTCCCGGACTCCATGACTTCGAGCAACTTGGCACTGGCGTGACGCAGCCGCTGGTTGAGCAGCACCACCAGCGGCAGCAGGATCTTCGCCGCCAATCCGGGGCGCTGTTCCATGATCTGCAAGAAGCCCTTGCGATCAAGCATTGCGAAAGTGGTGTCTTCGGCCGCCACACAGGTGGCAAACCGCGGTTCGCCGTCGATCATCGACATCTCGCCGAGCGTTTTGCCGCTGCCGACCACGGCGACGAGCTTCGGATTGGAACCTTCGAACTGCTTGAAGACGTTCACCTGACCGCCCAGCACCACGACCATGAAGCTGCCCTCGTCGCCCTCGAAGATGAAAGGGGTTCCGGTCTTGACCCGGTACACGTCGAGGTACCCGGCGAGAAGCTTCGCCTCCTCGCTCGTGAGGTCCTTAAAGACCGGTACGGCCCGCAGTCCGCCGCTCAGCTTGTCGGCGAACGCCTGGCCGCTCCCCAAGTGGTCAACGCCGTCGATGTGGCGGCCGCCGACACGGTGTCCCATCTGCCTGCTCCTGTCCCGAATGGAAGAGTTCCGTCCCTGACGCCAGGGTGAACGGAACACACCCGGCGGACGGTCAGGCGGCTTCCCGCAACGTTCGCGCCAACTCCACGCGCCGGAGATAGGCTTCCCGCGCGATCCCGACATCCTGCAGAAAATACGGCAGCTCCTTCAGGAGCAGCGCCTGCGGCCCATCCACCAGCGCCTTGGCCGGATGCGGATGGAAGTCCACCAGCACCATGTTGGCGCCGGCGAGCACCCCCTGCGCCGTGACGTGGAAGATGTCGAGCAGGCCGTCGGGCGCCTGCGCCCGCGAACCGACCGAATGCGAGGGGTCGACGCAGACGGGCATGCGCGTCAGCCGCCGCACCACCGGGACGTGCGCAAAATCGACGAAATTGCGGTGTGGATCGCCCATGTTGGTCTTCATGCCGCGCAGCCCGAAGACGACGTGCCGGTTGCCTTCGCTCGCCAGATACTCCGCGGCGTTCAGGGACTCGTCCAGGGTGATGCCGAAGCCGCGCTTGAGCAGAATCGGAAAGTCGTGCTGCCGCCCCGCGATCTTGAGAAGCTCGAAGTTCTGCGTGTTGCGCGTACCGATCTGGAGCATGACGCCGGTCGGCTTCCCGGTGGCTTCCAGGGCGTCGCGGATCTCCGTGATGTGCGACTCGTGAGTCACCTCCATCGCGATCACCTTGATGCCGTATTTCCCCGCCAGCTCGAAAACGTAGGGAAGACACGCCTTGCCGTGTCCCTGGAAGGCATAGGGGCTCGTCCGCGGCTTGTACGCGCCCATTCGCGTGCACACCTGCCCGTTGTCGCGCAGCGCGCGCATCATCTCCTCGACGTGCGCCGGCGTATCGACCGCGCACAGACCGGCGAAGACGTGCAAAGTGTCCTGCCCGAAGCGCACCCCGTTGTAATCGAAATGGGTGGGCCGCGACTCGTCCTTGTGCCGCCCGAGAACGCGGTACTCCTCGGAGATGCGCACCACCCGCTCGACGCAGGGCAGCGCCCGCATGTCATCGAGGTTGAGGGCGGTCGTGCTGCCGATCAGGTAGACCTCGAACAGACCGCGCTCCGTGCCCTGCTCGTGATGCACGCGGGCCGCGATGTTGGGGAGCGCGGCAAGTTGATCCATCAGCGCTCGGTAGTCGGCGCTCTGCGGATCGGTATTGCCGTCGAGTATGAGGATCATGGAAAGGTGGCGCGACAGTTGGAGGGCGGGCCGCTGCGGGAAAGGGGCGAAATTTTAGCGGATTCGCTGCAAAGCGTCATCGACCAGGCTGTCGGCGAGTAAAATCCTTGCGGTGCAACAACGCGGTCTCGACCATGCAAACAACGATAGAACTGCGAACCGACCATCGCGAAGAGCTGGTGGACATCACCGCGCGGGTGCGCGAGGTGGTAGCGAAATCCGGCATCAGGTCCGGGCTCGTCAACGTCTACGCGCAGGGCGCGACGGCGGCCATCATGATTCAGGAAAACTGGGATGCGAGCGTGCCGACCGACGTCGTGGCCTGCCTGCGCAAACTGATTCCGGCCGGGGTCTGGCTCCACGACGAGCAGGACAACAACGGCGATTCACACCTCAAGGCGGGTCTCGTCGGCCCCTCGGAGACAATCCCCATCATCGACGGTGAAGCCGGGCTTTCGACCTGGCAGGGCGTGTTCTTCTGCGAGTTCGACGGCCCCCGGCGCAACCGCAGGATCGTCTGCACCCTGATCGCCG
This sequence comes from Betaproteobacteria bacterium, assembly GCA_016791345.1. Classification (NCBI taxonomy): domain Bacteria; kingdom Pseudomonadati; phylum Pseudomonadota; class Betaproteobacteria; species Betaproteobacteria bacterium. The sequence continues at coordinate 3,865 of JAEUMW010000230.1, forward strand.
ACCGCGACTGACCGCCGCTACCGCCCCGTAGGGACCGGATCAACCCAGCAGCAGCTTGCCCGCAACCAGGAGCAGCACGCACGCCATCGTGTTGCGGATCACCGGTTCCGGTGCGCGCGTGCTCAAGGTAGCGCCGAGCATGATGCCCGGAATGGAGCCGACCAACAGATTCGCGAGCAGCCCGAAATCGGTGTTGCCCAGCGCAAGGTGCCCGGCGCCCGCCACCAGCGCCAGAGGGATGGCATGGGCAAGGTCGGTCCCCACCAGTTTGGCGGCGGTCAGTCGGAAGGGATAGAGGTAGACCAGGGCCACGGTGCCCAACGCCCCGGCACCGACCGAGGTGAGCGCCACCAGAGCACCGACGATCGCCCCCGCCAGCACCGTAAGCGGCGGCTGCGCACGTTTGAAGCTGCTGGGTGCACGGGAACGCAGCGATCGCCCGACCTCCTGCAGCCTCCCGCGCAGGAGCAGGCCGGTCGCCGTCAGCACGAGCGCAATGCCGACGCCCGTCAGGATGATCCCGTTGCGCGTATCGCTCGTCCGGTAGTGCGCCAGCAGGAGCACGACTGCGAGTGCTGCCGGCAGGCTGCCGGTTGCCAGCCGCCGCACGACCTGCCAGTCGACGGTACCGCGTCGGCCGTGCACCAGCACGCCGAAGCTCTTCGTAACGCAGGCGAACAGGAGGTCGGTGCCAACCGCGGTGTGTGGCGCAACGCCGAAGATCAGCACCAGGATAGGCGTCATCAGGGCGCCGCCGCCGATGCCCGTCAAGCCGACGATAACGCCGACCCCGAATCCCGACAGGGTCGTCGGCAGATCAAGCACGGTCGAGATGGTCGCCGAGCACTTGCAGGATCTCCCGCACGCACTCGTCCACGCTCCGCTTCGAGGTGTCGAGAGCCAGCGCGGGCGACTCGGGCGCTTCGTACGGTGCCGAGATGCCCGTGAAGTCGGCGATCTTCCCTTTGCGCGCCTTGGCGTAGAGACCCTTGGGGTCCCGCTGCTCGCAGGTCCCGACGTCGACCGCCAGGTACGTCTCGACGAATCGCTCCGGGCCGATCACCTGCCGCGCCAGCGCCCGGTCCTGCGCATACGGCGAGATGAAAGCGGTGATGACGATGAGGCCCGCCTCGTTGAAGAGGTGTGCCACCTCCGCGATGCGGCGGATGTTCTCGGTGCGCTCCTGCGGGCTAAAGCCGAGATCGCGGCTCAGACCGTGGCGGATGTTGTCGCCGTCGAGCACGAAACACGCGTGCCCGGTGGTGACGAGCTGCCGTTCGAGCTCGAAGGCGATGGTCGACTTGCCCGAAGCCGAAAGCCCCGTGAGCCAGACGGTGACCGGACGCTGATGCAGGAGGCGCGCGCGCTCCACGGCCTCGACCCGGCTGCCGTGCCAGGTGAGATCGCCGCTCACCGGTTGTTCGGACGCTGCCGGAACGGCGTCGGGAGCGCGCAGCCGGTCGCTGACCATGGCCGCGCCCACGGTCAGATTGGTGAGCGGATCGATGAGCACGAAGCTGCCGGTCGCGCGATTGCGTTCGTACTGATCGAGATGCAGCGGGCGGAAGAGCGTCAGCCGCACGCGGCCGATGTCGTTCATCCCGAGCTGGGTCGCGTCCCCGCGGTGCAGCGTGTTCGGGTCGACCCGGTACATGATCTGCGCACAGCTCGCCTTGACGACGTTGGTAGTGTGCTTGACGAGATAGCTCCGCCCGACTTCGAGCGGCCTGTCGCCCAGCCAGATGAGCATCGCATCGATCTCGCGCTCGACCCGCGGGACGTTGTTGGCGTGCGCCAGCATGTCGCCGCGGCTCACGTCGATGTCATCGGCGAGACACAGCGTGACCGACAGCGGGGCGAAGGCGTAGTCGAGGTCGCCGTTGTACGTCACGATCCGCGTCACCCGCGAGCGGCGCCCGGAGGAGACCGCGACGACTTCGTCGCCGGGCCGGATCACCCCCGATGCGATCTGTCCGCTGTAGCCACGAAAATCCTGGTTGGGACGCACTACACGCTGCACCGGGAAGCGCAGGTCGATCAGGTTGCGATCGCCGGTGATGGAGACGTTCTCCAGATACGTGAGCAGCGGTACCCCGTGATACCACGGCATGTTCTCGCTGCGGCTGACGACGTTGTCGCCGAGCAGCGCGCTCACCGGGATGAAGGTGACGTCGGGCAGGCCGAGGCGCGCAGTGAACTCGAGATATTCCGATCGGATGCGCTCGAAAACCTCCTGCTCATAGTCGACCATGTCCATCTTGTTGACGGCGACCACGAGGTGCGGCACTCCGAGCAGCGAGGCGATGAACCCGTGCCGCTTCGACTGCGTGAGCACGCCGAGCCGCGCGTCGACCAGGACCACCGCGACGTCGGCGGTCGAGGCGCCGGTCGCCATGTTGCGCGTGTATTGTTCGTGACCCGGCGTGTCGGCGATGATGAAGCGCCGCTTCGGCGCCGAGAAGTAGCGATACGCCACGTCGATGGTGATGCCCTGCTCGCGTTCGGCCTTGAGTCCGTCGGTGATCAGCGCAAAGTCCATCGTGCCGGCGCCGCGACTGGCCTTCTTCTTGAGCGCCTCGATGTGATCCTCGTAGAGCGCGTTCGCATCGTGCAGGAGCCGGCCGATCAGGGTCGACTTGCCGTCGTCGACGCTGCCCGCGGTGGCGAAGCGAAGAAGGTCGGGCTCTCCGGGGCGGAGCAGCAGCGTGCCGGCTTTCATCTCAGAAATAACCCTCGCGCTTCTTCTGTTCCATCGAACCGTCCTGATCGTGATCGATGATGCGCGTGATGCGTTCGGAATGCCGTGCGACCTGGAGCTCGTCGATGATCTCCCGCACCGTCTGCGCGGTCGACCGCACTGCGCCCGTGCAAGGGTAGCATCCGAGCGTGCGATATCGGCACATCACGCGCTGCGGGCTCTCCCCCGGCTGCAGGCGTGTCTTCTCGCCGACCGGGATGAGTTGACTGCCGCGCACCACCACTTCGCGTTCCTGCGCGAAGTAGAGCGGCACCACGGGAATGCTCTCGAGCTCGATGTAGCGCCAGACGTCGAGCTCGGTCCAGTTGGAAAGCGGGAACACGCGGATGCTCTCGCCGGGACTGACCTTGCCGTTGTACAGATTCCACAGCTCCGGGCGCTGGTTCTTCGGATCCCACTGGCCATGCGCATCGCGGAAGGAGTAGATGCGTTCCTTGGCGCGCGAGCGCTCCTCTTCCCGCCGCGCCCCGCCGATCACGGCGTCGTATTCACCCTCGCGCAAGCCGCCCAGCAGTCCCTGCGTCTTCAAGAGCGCACAGCACTTCACGGTGCCGAGGTCCCACGGATTCGCGTCGGCGGCCAGCGCCTCCTGGTTGCCATGAACACGCAGGTCGACGCCGATCTCGCTGCAGAAGCGATCGCGAAACTCGTACATCTCCGGAAACTTGTACGACGTATCGATGTGCAGCAGGGGAAACGGGATGCGCCCCGGGTGAAACGCCTTCTGCGCAAGGCGCACCATCGCCGACGAATCCTTGCCGACCGAATACATCATCACCGGACGCTCGCATTCCGCCGCGACCTCGCGCAGGATGTGGATGCTCTCGGCCTCGAGCGTGCCCAATACCGACAGCGAGTATCGCTCTTGCTCCTTCACGGGTTCTCCTCGATGGTCAGCCGTTCGCGTCGGCGGTCAACGACCTTTGGAACAGACCGGAGACAGCGAGCGCGGGTCCAGCATGCCGTCTAATCCCAGACCTGCCGGCTACGCAGGTCGTCGCGATCCAATCCGTCCAGAAAGTGTGCGCGGGTCGCAACCCAGGACGCACGGTAGTGATTCGCATCGCGCACGATCGGCATCCCGCGCTCGTCAACCAACCAACACCGCCCGTGGTGGCAAAGGTGCTGTTCCGGGTCGGCCACGGAGGCATCCACGACATTCGCCACCTCCAGCAATCCCGCGCGCACGGCGCCGGTTTCTGCAGAATGGCGGTCGTACGCGACGGACACCACCTCGGCCTCGTCCACCCCCAGAAAGCGACGACGTGCGAGTTCGCGCGGCACATTGTAATTGACGAGCGGTTCGGGCAACACCAGTGACACCGCCAGACCGCTGCGCCTGAAATCCAGCAAGAGACCTTTCAGAGCGTCCAGGACCAACTCACGCGACGACGGATCGGAAATCACTTTCGTGCACGCCTCTTCCTGCCAGATGCAGGTGTCTCCGTCAAAGTAGCTCTTCCACATCGCAGCGACGATGATGCGTTCGTAACGTCCGGACGCAGCGACCTTGCGGATCTCTTCGACGAACTCCGGACAATGGTAACCGGGCCGGGTCGAGTTGGTGTTCGGGACGGGCAGGCAACCGCCGGAGGTCAGAAAGTCGACTGGATGCGCCGTGTGAGTCTTGAAATAGGGATAGTAGTGTTCCGCATGCGAATCACCGACGAAAAGCCACGGCGCACCGCGGGCCTGCTCGTTGAGCCTGCAGATCTCGAACTGCTTGCTGACCTTCCAGTTCCCGCAGTCGGCGGGGAATTCCCAATCCCGCTCTGCGTCCGCCAGGGTCGACAGCGAAGCGGCAAGTTCCGGTTTGCGCTGTGGCAACCCCTGCAGCTTGACCATCACGATCGCCAGACCGACCACGAGAAGCCAACTGCCGGCCGTTGCAAGAGCACCCAGACGCACTCGACCGCCGCTCTTGAACCAGCTGCGCGCTGGTTCTTCCACGAGCTGGAACGAGGCCCGACCGAGCAGTAACGAGGCCACCATTCCGGCCGCCGCCTGCCAGGGCTGGTTCCAGTGCAGAAAGTGCAGTGCGGCGACCACCGGCCAATGCCACAAATATATGGAGTACGACCACAACCCCAGCTTCTGGACGGTGTCGCTGCGCGCGAGCAGGTTCCCTTCATGACGAGCGATGATGAATAAAGCGGTGCCGAGCACCGGGAGCACGGCCCAGGGAAGAGGCCAGGGGCGATTGGCATCGATGAACGCGATGGACGCCAGTATCAGCAGGAGTCCGCAGTACGCGAGCAAGGGGCGCACTAACCGGCGGTTCGCTGCAGGCTGGAAGTGGCGTCCGAGCAGGTAGGCGATCCCTCCCGTGCCCAGTTCCCATGCCCTCGAGGGCAAGCCGAAGAACCGCAGGGTGTCCGACGGCTCCAGAAGACACCAGATCAACGACCCCAGCACGACGAATGCGACAACGATGGTCGGCCCGCGCCGCCCGAACGTCCTCCGCCCCGCCAGCAGCAACAGTGGAAAGAGCATGTAGAACTGCCACTCGACCGAAAGCGACCACGTGTGGAGAAAGGGATTCTGGTCGGACGTCGGCGCGAAATATCCCGCCTGGCTTGCATAAATCTGATTCGACCAGAAGAAGAGCGAGTAGAAGCCGTTCGCCGCGACCGCCCGCAGGTCGACCGGGGGGAGACAAAGCACCGCGATCGCGATGACCACGCAGCTCAGGACAATCAGTGCCGGCCAGATGCGTACCATGCGCGCGGCGAGAAAATCCGCGTACGAGAAGCGGCCTCGTTCCTGAGCTCCGACGATGATCGACGTCATCAGGTAGCCGGACACCACGAAGAAGATGTCCACCCCGGCAAACCCGCCGGAGAATCCGCGAACCTTGAAGTGAAAGAGAACGACCAGTGCAACTCCAAGGGCGCGAAGTGCATTGATGTCCTTCCGAAATCCCCTGTAATTTTCGTGCATGAGACCTCCCCTGCTTCCGAGTCGCGGCAGACGTCGTGCGCGCCGCCAGACAAATGTCGACCGCATGCTGGCCAAAAGCCCGACCAGCTTATCGCAAGGCCCGCTCGTACACGTGTCGTCATCCGGAGACTGACGAGCGGGACGGATTGCGGTGTCGTGGAGTACCGCGGAGTGCGCGTATGCCGCGCCGAGAATGCTCGTCGCGCAGCGGCCGCATGTCATATGCAAGGCGACACGCGTGCACCAGGACGAGCGTGGTGCTGCGCTAGTGTACCGGAATCATCGCCCGGCGAGCTACCTCAGTGAAGATGACACGGGGAACCTGCCGCAAGTTGCTCACTGCGCGCGGCCGTGCATCGTCCACGGATCGGGCGCAAAGCGCCTCGCTGACTCGCGTGGAGCCGATCTCGACAGCGCGAGAGAATCGTCAGAGCACGACCGGCCGGTCGCTCAGCTCGTTGCTGCGGGTGCCGTCGCCAGGAAAATGACGGGTGAGATGTGCGCCGATCTCGCGGATGCCGCGTATGGCACCGGCCTCGAAGCGCCCGGCGCGAAACTCCTCCTCCATCGCGTGGCAGATCTCCTCCCACGCTTCGGCACCACAGGGTCTGTGAATGCCGCGATCGGCGACGATCTCGACATCGCGATCGGCGAGCAGCAGGTAAACGAGTACGCCGTTGCGATGTTCGGTGTCCCACACACGCAGTTCGGAGAAGACCTCGAGTGCCCGTTCGCGCGCACTGATGCCGCGCATCAGGCGTTGCCCATCGAGTGCGCCCTGCACCGCGAACACGATTTCGCCCAGGTGGGTTGCCTCGGTTGCGCGTATCTCCGCTTCGATGGCTGCCATCGCGGCAGCCGGGAACGCAGCGCTCACGCTCAAGGGTCCGCTCACGAGGTGTCGAAGCCAGCGACCGACGTTCATTCACCAGTTCCCCGAAGCGCCACCGCCGCCGAAACCGCCCCCTCCCCCGCCCGACCAGCCACCGCCGCCGGACCAGCCCCCACCACCGCCACGAGGCCAGCCGCCGCCGGTCGGGAAGCCGCCTCCCCAACCACCGCCGCGCCCCCCGCGCGTGGATTGATAGCCCGTCCCGCCGCCCAGCATTCCCCCGAGCAGAATCACCGCCAGTGCGGCGAAGAATGCAATCGGCAGCGAGGTGGAAGACAGGAATGCCATCAGCCCCGTGCCGCCTGCCCCGAGGGCACCCCCGAAGAAGCGGCCCAGCAAGGCGGACAGAACGCTCGTGACCACCATTCCGATCACCACGATGCCGAGAATGGTGCCAAGGTCGACCAGGTGGTCGCCGCTGGCACCGCGCGGCCGGGGCGGCGGCAGGGGTTCGCCTTCGACGACGCGGATCATGCGGTCGACTCCGGCCTGGATCCCGCCATAGAAGTCGCCCTGGCGGAAGTACGGCGTGATGATGTCGGACACGATGCGCTTCGCCCCGGCATCCGGAATCACGCCCTCGAGCCCGTAGCCGACTTCGATCCGCAGCCGACGGTCGTTCTTGGCCACCAGCAGGAGCGCGCCGTCGTCCACGCCCTTGCGCCCGAGCTTCCATTGCTCCGCCACCCGCAGCGCGTACTGTTCGATCGACTCGGGCTCGGTGGTGGGCACGACGAGGACCGCGATCTGGCTGCCCTTCGCCGCCTCGAAGGCGGCGAGCTTGTCCTCCAGCGCCTGGCGCTGGGGCGCGGTGAGCGTGCCGGTGAGATCGGTGACGCGCGTCTGCAGCGGCGGGACCGCGACCTCGCCGCGCGCGATGACGGCGGCGAGGCAGGCGATCGCCAGCGCGAAGCTGGCGAGGACGCGCTTCATGCGCCGCGATTACTTCGCCGGCGCTGCCGGAGCCGGTGCGGCCGGTGCTGCAGGGGGCGCGGCCGGCGGCCTGCCGAAATCGACCTTGGGCGGCGTGGCGATGGCGGCCTCGTTCTCCACCGCGAAGGTGGGCTTGACCTTGTAGCCGAAGACCATCGCCGTCAGGTTCGTCGGGAACTGGCGCACGGTGTTGTTGAATTGCTGCACCGCCTGGATGAAGCGGTTGCGCGCCACCGTGATGCGGTTCTCGGTGCCCTCCAACTGCGCCTGCAGGTCGCGGAAGTTCTGGTCCGACTTGAGCTGGGGGTAGTTCTCCACCACCACCATGAGGCGGGACAGCGCGCCGGTGAGTTCCCCCTGCGCCGACTGGAACTTGGCGAAGGCCTGCGGATCGTTGACGAGCTCCGGGGTGGCCTGGATGCTGGTGGCCTTGGCCCGAGCCTCGACCACCCGGGTCAGGACCTCCTGTTCCTGCTGGGCGAATCCCTTCACCGTGTTGACGAGGTTCGGGATCAGGTCGGCGCGACGCTGATACTGGTTCAGCACCTCGCCCCACGCTGCCTTGACCTGCTCGTCGGCCGTCTGGATGGCGTTGTATCCGCACCCTGACAGAAGCGTGGTCAGCACAGCCGCAGCAACGAACCACAATTTCTTGATCATGAATGACCTCCTCGGTGTGTGCCTGCGCATTGTAGCGTCATCTGCGCGGCGGTCTTAACAAGTCACGCCGCGGCCGGAAACTTCCAGAACACGAAATCGAGACGCTTTCCCAGGCCATCGCGGGCGTGCGCCTTGAGACCTGCGGCAAGCTCCGGCGCACGCTGAACCAGCGCTTCCGGAATGCGATTCGCAAGCCGAATGAACACGACGTAGCGGTCCACGTCCAGCGTCACGCTGTGGACTTCCGCCGCCACGTCCGCACTTGCGAGCCACTCCTCCAGACGGGTATTGAGTTCGCTGTCGCCGGCATCGATCAGGAGGCGCCGGTTCAAGTTCGCGAGCCAGATCGCCATCGCGCCGAGCATGATGCCGACGGTGATGGACACGATGGCATCCAGCACGGCATGCGGCCCGAAATACCACGAACTCAACGCCACGAAGAGCGTGAGCAGGATGCCTAGCAGGGCCACTCCGTCCTCTGCCAGCACGGCCAGCACCGTCGTATTGGAGCGGTTCTCGCGCAGCCCCTTCCAGCCGCCGATTTCGCGCAGCGCCGTGATGCACGTGAAAAGCTCCAGCGCGAGCGCGAAAAAGAGCAAGCCAATGACCAGCGGCGTAAACGGTTGCACCTCCTCCGGGTGCAGCAGCGACGAGATGCCGTGGTACAGCGTCACGCCGCAGCCGAGAAAGAACACCGACACGGCGGATACGAGCGCCCAGTAGAAACGCTCCTGTCCCATGCCGAACGGATGCTGCTCGGGGTCACCCTTGGTGCCGGCACGCACCTCCCCCACTTTCAGCAACACCTGATTGCCGACGTCAGCCAGCGAATGGATGGTCTCGGCGAAGAGTGTGGGCGAGCCCGTCACGCTGAAGCCGAAGAATTTCGATCCGGCGATCAGCGAGTTGGTGACGATGGAGACCGATACCGACTGTGACATGACGTCATCCCTTGAGTCGAGCCATGGCGTCGCGGGCGAAACACAGGTCCTGCCACGCCTTCGCCTTGTCGGGCAGGTTGCGCAGGAGGTACGCCGGGTGATAGGTGACCACCAGCGGTGTCCCGCGGTAGTCGTGCAGACGCCCGCGCAGGCTCGCGATGGTCGCATCGCGCGCGAGCAGATTCACCGCGGCGACCCGCCCGAGCGCGATCAGCAGCCGCGGCCGGATGAGCGCGATCTGACGAGTGAGGTACGGCTCGCAGCAGGAGGCCTCGGCTGGCTCCGGATTGCGGTTGCCGGGCGGACGGCACTTCACGACGTTGGCGATGTAGACGTCGTCGCCGCGCTTGAGTCCGATGGCAGCCAGCATGTTGTCGAGCAGCTTGCCCGCCTGTCCCACGAAGGGTTCGCCGCGCGCATCCTCCTCTGCGCCTGGACCCTCGCCCACGAACAGCCAGTCGGCCTGCTCGTCGCCCACCCCGAAGACGGTGCGGGTGCGCTGCGCGTGCAGGGCGCAAGCGGTGCAGCTCGCGACTTCCGCCTTGAGCGCATCCCAGTCGAGATTCAGGATGCGCGTGCGCCGGTCCGTCACCGGGGCGCTTGTCGGGGCCGCCGGCTCTGCCGCTCCCGCAACCGCGGGTGCTGTCGCGCACACGGCAGGCTCGACTTTCTGCTCGCGCAGACGCCACACCGGCGTCAGCCCCATCTCCTCCAGCATGAGGTCGCGCCGCGCGCTCACAGCCTGCGCTCCATCACGATCGCGTCTTCGCGCCCGGCGAGCGCCGGGTAATAACCGCGGCGGATGCCGACTTCGCGAAACCCGTCGCGCCGATAGAGGTCGCGCGCGATGACGTTGGACGGCCGCACCTCCAGATAGATGGAGCGTGCACCGAGATCGCGCGCGAGCCCCAGGAAATGAGCGAGCAGCCTGCGCCCATAGCCGCGTCCCTGCGTTTCCGCGGCAATGGTCAGGTTGAGCAGATGCGCCTCGTCGACACCGGTCATCAGCACGCCGTAACCCTGCACCACGCCGTCGCACTCGAGCGTCCAGCAGCCGTAGCCGGCGCGCAGCGAATCGGCGAAGTTGCCGCGCGTCCACGGATGCGTGTACACGCGCTCCTCGATGGCGATCACGCGGTCGAGATCCGATGTCCGCATCAGTCGAAACCACACGGCGTCCGCGAGCTGCGCGCTCACCGCTCGGACACCTTGAGTGCGACCTTGTCCCGCACGTAGAGCGGCGCCGCTTCCTCCGGGGCGACGCCCAGACCCGCCGCGAAGAGCGGCACTGCCAGCCGCGCCATGTCGGCGGCGCGTGGACAGCGCAATACGTCGACCCCCGCGAGCCGGTCACCGCAGGCTTTCGCGAGCGCGCCGTCGCACACGGCGAACCCGCTGCCCACCCCGATCCAGCCCACGCCGGGCAGCTCGGGCGCGACGTCCGGTGCCTGCACCGACGGGCGAATGACCGTGCGCCAGCCGTCACCGTCGCGCGCATAGGCGGCGATGTAGACCTCGTTCATGCGAGCATCGAGCGCCGACACCACGCGCGCGCCCCCGCTCCCCGCGGCCATGGCCAGCAGTGTGGAGACGGGCACCACCCGCTTGCCCGCACCAAACGCGAGCCCTTGCGCCACGGCACACGCGATGCGCAATCCGGTGAAGGAGCCGGGGCCCGCACCGAAGGCGATGCCGGAGACATCCGCAAGACGCAGCCCGGCCTCGTCGAGCAGGCGATCGACCATCGGCAGCAACAGTTCGGAATGCTTCTGCCCGGCGTGGACCTCCTCCGCGTGGACGGTGTCTTCGTCCAGCAGAGCGACCGAGCACTGCTCGGTGGACGTATCGAGGGCGAGGATCTTCACGGCTCTCACCGAGCTTGGAAGGTGGGCGCAGATTATAAGTCGGGCGGCGAAAGCGGCGGAATCCAAGCGCGGCCCTCTCAGGATGCATTCACCTTATCATGCTGCGATGCCACAAAAAAGCTCACGAGCGCTTGCCGAGGACGCTAGAATCGCATCCTCTTTGCGTCCCTGTGGAGTTTGGCCATGCTACCGTCGCCCTGGAATACGAACGATCTGCGCCGCTACAGCCGCGCCATGTCGCGTATCAATCCGGCGATGCTGTGGTGGCAGACCGGCATGAAGACCTGGGAGACGCTGCTCGCAGCCCCTGAGGTGATCGCGCAGCGTACCGCCCGCATGATCGCCGCCGGCCCGTTCCCCGGAGCGAGCGATCGCCGCGAGTTCGTCGACATGGGCGCCGAGAAGGTCATTGCATTCTCCCAGGCCTGGATGGGAGCCGCCCGGGAAATGGCTTCTTTCCAGCAGGCAATGGCGAACGTCGCTACGCGTCAATGGTGTGCCTATCTCACCGCCTTCCATCCGGCCGCGGGCCGCGGCGCCGGGACGCTCTGCAACCCTGCGGCGCTCATGTCGGGCATGTTCGCCGCCGGCACCCGCGCGCTGTCTGCCCTGCCGCGCGTAGCGCACCGCGCCGTGAGCCCGGTTCACGCCAAGGCCACCAGCAACGCCCGCCGGCTGCGTCGCGTCACCTGAAGACGGATCAGGCCGCCGCTTCCAACTCCCGAGCACCGTTCCCTTCGACGAGGGCAAGCGCTTCGAGCAGTAGGCGGGGATCGTGGCTCGCCAGCCGCGACGGATCCGACAGCAATCGGCGCCAGAGGCGCGCCCGCGGCTGCCCCTGATACAGGCCGAGCATGTGGCGCACGATCGCGCGCAGCGGCGTGCCCGACGCGGCTTCCCGCGCCGCATAAGATGCCATCGCGCGCACGACGTCGGCGCGGGACGCCGGGGAGCCGCCGAACAGCTGCGCATCGAGGGCCGCGAGCAGGTAGGAATCGTGGTATGCCGCGCGCCCGAGCATCACGCCGTCGACCCGGGTCAAGTGCGCAGCGCTCGCTGAGGGCGCATCCACGCCGCCGTTGACGACGATGGCGAGCTGCGGAAACTCTCGCTTCAGGCGGTAGACGTCGTCGTAGCGCAGCCGCGGCACGCTCCGGTTGCCCTTCGGCGACAGGCCGCTCAGGATGGCGTTGCGCGCGTGGACGATGAAGGTGTCGCAGCCTGCGTCTGCCACGACCTTGACGAAGCGCTCCACGAAGTCGAACGACTCGATCGCGTCGACGCCGAGACGATGCTTGACCGTCACCGGCACGCGGACCACTTCCTGCATCGCCCGCACACAATCTGCCACAAGCTCCGGCTCGCGCATGAGGCAGGCCCCGAACGCGCCCTGCTGCACGCGCTCGGACGGGCAGCCGCAGTTGAGATTGATCTCATCGTAGCCCTGCGCTGCGCCGAGCCGTGCACACGCGGCAAGTGCGTCGGGCTCGCTGCCGCCGAGCTGCAGCGCCACGGGCGACTCGGCGCGATCGAAGCGCAGGTGGCGTTCGACGTCGCCGTGCAGCAGCGCACCCGTCGTCACCATCTCCGTGTACAGGCGCGCGTGCGGGGCGAGCAGGCGGAAGAAATACCGGCAGTGACGGTCCGACCAGTCCATCATCGGAGCCGTGCAGAGACGGTGCGGGGATCGCGTCGCGGTGGACATGGCGACATTATCGCATCGGCGGAGAATCCACCTTCTCGGCGCACTCGCGATGTTGTTACCATCGCCATCCGAGTCTCGACGCGGAGGAGACCACCATGACAACCCACAGGATCGCCGTAATCGCCGGCGACGGGATCGGCAACGAGGTCATGCCCGAGGGACTGCGGGCGATGGAGGCGGCCGGACGGAAGTTCGGCTTCGCCTTCGACTGGACCGAGTTCCCCTGGGGCTGCGAGTTCTACACGAAGACCGGCCGCATGATGCCGGAGGATGGACTCGACCAGCTGCGCGAGTTCGAGGCGATCTATTTCAGCGCCGTCGGCTTTCCCGGCGTGCCTGACCACGTCTCGCTGTGGGGGCTGCTGATTCCCATGCGGCGCGGGTTTCGCCAGTACGCGAACATCCGCCCGGTGCGCCTCTTTCCCGGCTTGCGCTCACCGCTCGCGAATCGCGCGCCCGGCGACATCGACTACATCGTCGTGCGCGAGAACAACGAAGGCGAGTACTCCGCGGTCGGCGGGCGCATGTATGAAGGCACCGACGACGAAGTGGTGGTGCAGCAGAGCACGTTCACGCGCAAGGGCGTGGACCGCATCCTGCGCTACGCTTTCGAGCTCGCCCGCACCCGCCCGAAGAAACACGTCACGTCCGCGACCAAGTCGAACGGCATCGCCATCAGTATGCCATTCTGGGACGAGCGCTTCGCCGCCATGGCCGGGCACTACCCGGACGTGCGCACCGACCAGTACCACATCGACATCCTCTCCGCGCACTTCGTCCAGCACCCCGACTGGTTCGACGTCGTCGTCGGGTCGAATCTGTTCGGCGACATTCTCTCGGATCTGGGGCCGGCCACCACCGGCACCATCGCCATCGCGCCGTCCGCCAACCTCAATCCGGAGCGCGAGTACCCGTCGCTGTTCGAGCCGGTCCACGGGTCCGCGCCCGACATCTTCGGCCGCAACATCGCCAACCCGATCGGGCAGGTGTGGGCGGGCGCGATGATGCTCGAGCACCTGGGACACCCGGAGGCCGCGGCTGCGGTCCTGCGCGGCATCGAAACCGTGCTCGCCGCGGGACCGCACACCCCCGACCTGGGCGGCAAGGCCAGCACACAGGATCTCGGGCAGGCCCTCGCGCAGGCAATCTGATCGCCCGCTGCAGCGCCGGGCGATAATGTGCGCTGCCGTTCCGGCACCCCACACCAAAAGGAGGACCATCATGCTCTATCACCTGCTGTTCAGCGTCGAATACCCGAGCACCATGTCGCAGAAGGAACTCTTTGCGATGTGGGTGGGCGAAGCCGAGGCCGCCCTGGCTGCCAAGAAGGCCGGAGCGGTCGTGGATCTCTGGAAGTGCGTCGGCAGCCGCCGCGTCGTGGCGATCGTGGACGTGGACGGTCCCGACACGCTCGACCAGATCCTCATGGATCTGCCGATCATGCAGGCGCACGGTCAGCACGTGCAGATCGACGTGACGCCGCTGCGTCGCTACGAGGACTTTGCGACCGACTTGAAGCAGCGCGCCGGCTGATTCATTCGGACGTGAACATTGCGCGACATGTCGCGCGGGCGGCGCGCACGATTCCACACCACCCGGCGATCATCTTCGAAGGGGAATCAGTCGACTATGCCACGCTCGATGCGCATGCGGCCCGGCTCGCTCGATCGCTGATCGCCGCGGGTGCGCGGCCGCGCGACCGCATCGCCCTCTACCTGCCCAATATCCCCGCCTTTGCGCTCGCCTATCTGGCGGTTCAGCGCGCGGGCGGTGTCGCGGTATCGCTCAACCCGACGCTCACGCGCGACGAGGTGAAGTTCATCCTCGACGACTGTGGCGCCTGCATCGTCTTCACCGTCGGTGAACTGGTCGGGAATGTTCCGCAGCGTGACTGCCCGACGGTGGCGCACGTCGTCGTCTGCGAGGGGAGCGCGGAGGGCGCGCTGCCGCTCTGCGCCTGGATCGACGGAGGCGAGAGCGCCGGCCCGATGCTGGCAAGGCGCGCGGACGATCCCGCCGCCCTGCTCTACACCTCGGGGACGACCGGTCAGCCGAAGGGCGCGACGCTGTCCGTGCGCAACGTCGTCTCCAACGCTCGGCTGACCGTGCAGGTGTTGCGCTTCGACCAGCGGGACAAGGTCGCCACCTTTCTTCCGCTGTTTCACGTCTTCGCCCAGAACGTAATGATGAATGCGGCGTTCGAAGCGGGAGCCACCCTGCTGCTCTTTCGGCGATTCGACGTGCGCACGATACTGCGCGCCGTGGAAACGGAGCGTGCGACGCTCCTCTTTGCCGTCGCACCCCACTACGCCGCGTTCCTCTCGATGCAGTTGGAGGACTACGATCTCTCGTCCCTGCGTTTCGAGGTCGCAGGCGCCGCGCCGCTTCCCGACCAGCTGGTGCAGCGCTGGCAGGCGCGCACCGGCCGCCCCATCTACCAGGGCTACGGGCTCACCGAGACCTCGCCGCTCACCAATGTCAACCTCCCCGACCGGCACCGTCTGGGGAGCGTCGGCAAGTGCGTGCCGGGCGTGCGCGTGCGGATCGTCGATCCGGACGACCGCGAAGTCCCGCGGGCGGACTGGGGCGAGATCTGTTTCCGCGGTCCCGGCATCATGCAGGGGTACTGGAACCAACCCGGGGAAACTGCCCGCGCGCTGCGCGGCGGCTGGCTCCATACCGGCGACATCGGACGGCTGGACGACGACGGCTATCTCTTCATCGTCGATCGCGTGAAAGACATGATCAACGTTGCCGGCCTGAAGGTCTGGCCCGCCGAAGTCGAGCAGGTGCTCTACCGCCATCCCGACGTTCAGGAAGCCGCCGTTTACGGCGCCGCGCATCGTCTGCGCGGGGAGGAGGTCTATGCGGACGTCGTGCCGAGGAGCGGCGCCCGGCTCGCGCCGCAGGACATCGTCGCCTTCTGCCGGGCGCATCTGGCCCCGTACAAGGTGCCACACCGGGTGAACGTCGTCGAAGCGCTGCCGAAGAGCGCCACCGGCAAGATGCTGAAACGCGTGCTGCGGGAGCGCGTCGCGGATGCTTCGGCCTGAGCATCCTCAGTCATGGTAAGGGCTCCTCACCGAGATTGGCCGGCCGACGATATATCGGCTTGAGGGTGGACAGGATCGCCGTGCTGCTGGGCTCTGTCGCCGCACCGACCTCGCGGCATGCTCGTGAAGGTCGGCATGCGCACCGTACAGATGATCGGAGTGCCAACACGTCCTCTGCCGCAGGACGTCGACGCCGCGGTCATCGCCTTGAAGTCCCGCTCGAGTCCGGTTGCCGAGGCGGCATCCGACTCGCTGGCGGCACTGCGCTGGCTTGAGTCCGCCGGCTACCGCCAGGTTCTACTTCAAAGTACTGACACAAAGGGGCAAGGAGTGCTTGGCGCCATACGGAGCACCCCTCGCCGAACACACTATAATGAGGCTAGCTCGCTGGCTTCCTCACTGCCGGAAGTGAACTGGGAGGCGCGGTATTCACGCACTCTGGATGACCCCAGCCGCTCTTGCTTTTCCCGATGACCGTGTAGCTCGACGCCGGCGTAATGTCGTAGACGATGTTGTCCGGGCGGTTGGGATCACCGCTGACGCCGCCGGGCACATAATCCAGCTGGAGGGCTTGGCGTGCACGCCAGGCCACCATGTGATCTTCGCACGACGTATCGCCGCTGACCCCGATCGCCCCGACCAGTTTTCCGCTGCTGTTGTAGAGGGCGAGCCCTCCGCCGAAGACATTCACCCCACCGATCTTGAAGCCGCGCAGCGGATCGCTCGCGGTCCCGTAATTCTTCGACGGCAGGCGGTACGCGTTCTGGGTATCGACCGGATTGCTGTGCTGGAGGCCGTACAGACTTCCACCCGGCTGGACTGCTGAATAGAGATTCGCGGTAGAAAGCGCCAGCTTCGGCAGGCTGAAGGCATTGGCGGTGTTGGCCTTCTGTGCCGAGATCACCCGACTGCCTGGCCACTGCTCGCCGCGCTCGTTGCCGGTAAACGCAACCTGGCAGACGATGCCATCGCGGTCGACGAGCGTCGCCCACATGTTCAAGCTGAAACCACCGACGGGTCCATTTAGGGCTGTCGTCAGCGCCCATCTGAGCGAACCCCACCCGGGCAGGCCTTGACAAGCGGGGCCGTCTCCGTGTGCCGAAGCGCCCGACGCCACCATCGATGACAATGCCAACGCTGCACTTACCACAACAGTCTTGGTCTCAGCCATTATTCGCTCCTCCATCTTGAATCGACGTTTCAGGGTCGCAGGCAGCCCCTGCCGCTGTAGCCAGGCTCGCGCAAAACCTCCCGTATTGTTAGGTTTTTCATTGTAGTGTCCTACAATGAAAATGTCACCGGCAAGTGCATTAGCTTCGGGGCCCCGCTGCAACGCAGCGGGGTTTCGCAACCCTCTGAGAACCTGGGCCAAGCGATTCCCCGCACGTCGGTGCGTCGTCATGGATTGCCGCGCACTGGATAGAATGCCGCCCGCACAACGCTGGACGGGATGTGCTCAAGACCGCGGTCTCGCGCAATGAGAATAGAGGGTGCCGAAAGCTGCCTGAAAGGCTGAAGCGGCGACAATGCTTCTGCGCCATCCACGGAACGAGTTGCCGCATGCGCCCTCGGGACGCTCAAGAGCAACAGCCAGCACGCCCCACCGGTACCCACTCGGTCGACACAAGCGTGCCTGTCACAACCCGACGAACAGATCTAGCGCATCGGCGGCGCTTCCGCGATCGGTCGACCGTTCATACCTGGCGTTTCTTGCAGCCCTGCCATCCCGGCCACAATGACCTGTTTGCGCTGCGGCAGGCAAGCCTTCGTCTGCTGGTTCGGCGCTTGCAGCACCGAGTAGAGAAGGCGCCCGTGAAAAGGGTGCCGTGGCTCGTCCTCGCGATCGCCTGAGATTATGTACGCCTCATCTTTTTATCGGCACAGCCCCGTGTGGGCCCAGGAAGCGCTGATATCGCTCCGTGCCTGGTCCCGTGCCCAGTTGCGCGAAGGCCGTACCTTCGAACGCCTGCGTGCCGAGATAGGCGTATCGCAGTGGTACGACCGGGAGGCAGTCGGACGCTACCGCATGGGCATGCTGTCGCGCATCCTGCGTCATGCCTACGCCAACTGCGATTTCTACCGCAAGCGCTTCCGCGATCAGGGACTCCGCCCCGGCGACATCCAGAGCGAAGCCGACCTCGCGCAACTTCCGCTTCTGGACAAGAATCAGGTGCGAACGTCCGGACGCGCCCTGCTTTCCTCGCTGGCGGGGAAACCACTGTTCGAGGGCGCGACCAGCGGTACCACAGGCTCTCCGCTAAAGATATTTCAGGACCTTCAAGCCATCAACCGGGAGAACGCGTTCATTCAGAGACAGCTGGATTGGGCGGGGCTTTCGCCGAGAAGTCGACGAGCCTGGCTGCGGGGCGACATGGTGACGCCGGTAATACAGGCCAAGCCGCCATTCTGGCGCCTGAGCCGGGCGGAGAACATGCTGCTGCTTTCCTCATATCACCTGTCCGAAGCCACCGCCCCTGCTTACCTGGACGCCCTCGCGAAGTTCAACCCGGTCGTGATTCAGACCTATCCCTCGTCTGTCGGCTTTCTCGCCAGTTGGCTGGAAGCCACGGGCCGATCGTACGGCGGCTCGGCGCTCCGCGGCATCGTCACCTCCTCCGAATCGCTCTCCGAGATCCAGCGTGCGCAGATCGAGCGCCGCTTCGGCTGCCGCGTATTCGACTGGTATGGCCAGTTCGAACGCGTGGCGGCCATCGGAACCTGCGAGCACGGCGCCTACCATGTGATGGCTGACTATTCGTTAGCCGAATTTCTGCCGGCCGGAGACGGCACCTATGAGGTCGTCGGCACCTCCTTCAACAACTTTGCGATGCCGCTGATCCGGTACCGGACCGGTGATTACGTCGAGATTCCTGAGGACAGCGCACCATGCCGCTGCGGTCGGAGCTTTCCGATCGTGCGTGCCATCCAGGGTCGCAACGACGACATCGTCAAACTGCCGGACGGCCGGCATATTGGCCGTCTCGACCACATCTTCAAGGGCGTGAACGGGGTCATCGAGGCACAGATTCGGCAAGAGGCACTCGATCGCATCGATATTCTCGTTGTCCCGGGTGCCGGTTACGGATCCACGGTGGAACGGCTGCTCATGCATAATGCCCGGGAGAGAATCGGCCACAACATAACCATCGCCGTTCGCACGTTGGACAACATACCCCGCACCCGAAACGGCAAATTCCGCGGCGTCGTATGCGAGGTCTGAACCCGCGCATTGTCATGCTCGGCACTTCGCTGGACACCCGTGGGGGCATCTCTTCGGTGGTCAGCGTATACGAGCAATACGGTCTATTCGAACGCTTTGGAATCCGGTACATCGCCACGCATTGCGATGGATCGGGAGTCCGGAAGCTCCGGTGCGCCCTCGGCGCAATGGCCGCCTACCTTCCCGCCCTCGTCCGCCGCCCTGCGCTCGTCCACATACACGTTGCCTCGCGCGCAAGCTTCTGGAGGAAGTCGCCCTTTTTCCTGCTGGCCTTTCTGTTCCGGGTTCCGGCAATACTCCACTTGCACGGGGCGGAGTTCGCCATCTTCTATGCAAAGGAGTGCGGGCCGCTGCGCAAGCGCTTCGTGAGTTTCGTGTTCGACCATTGCGCCAAGGTCATCGTATTGTCGGGCGCATGGAAAGCTTGGGCCGTCGGGATTTGTGCAAACCCCAATGTCGTTGCCATCTATAACCCGGTCCTGACACCCGGTGGATCGTCGCCGACAGCACGCGTCCCCGGAACGATTCTCTTCCTGGGGCGGCTGGGTCACCGCAAAGGAAGCTACGATCTCCTGGAAGCAGCCGCACGCATCGTTGCTCGCCGACCCGATTTGCGGCTGCTCCTCGGCGGCGATGGCCAACTCGAAGGCATACGCGCCCGCGCGGCAGAGCTCGGTATCTCCGACAGCGTCGAGTTGCTGGGCTGGGTGAGAGGCGAAGACAAGGATCGGCTCCTCGCAACGGCGGCACTCTACGTGCTGCCTTCCTACAACGAAGGGTTGCCGGTCAGCGTGCTCGAGGCCATGGCAGCCGGCCTGCCGATCGTGACCACGCCCGTCGGCGGCATTCCAGAGGCCATAACCGACGGCGTCGAAGGCTTTCTCGTTGCACCCGGCGACATAAACGCGCTGACGGACCGGCTTGAGCGCCTGCTTTGCGACACGCAGCTCGCTCGGCGAATGGGAGAAGCCGCCCGTCACCGGGTGGACGCAGCCTTTTCGGCCGGTGCCGTATTGCCTCAGATTGAAGCGCTGTACATGGAGATGGGACTCCCCGGCGCAGCTGTGCCGTCGCTCGCCAGCCAATCCACGCGCTGATGCCCGCCCCCGGCGGGCGCGGATTCTTTTGACTTCTTACGACTGATCGAGGAACGCGCACGTGAAACCGATCTGGTGTTGGTTTTTACTGCTCGCATGGACATCGAACACGGGCGTCGGCCTGGCAGCGAGTTCGATCCCAGGCGACGGTGCAACCCTGGGACCTTCAGATCCCCGCGTCGTCGCCTGGATCGATCCGGGCAAACCGCTCGATGCCTATCCCAAGGCTCGCCTTTCGCTGCAGGCTGGCCGCGACAGCGACGGAAAGAACGTCGAGCGCGATCTCACGCTGTTTGCGGACGCGGGTTATCGTGATCCGAACACGGGTGAACTTACCGTGGCCCGCACCGCCGACCCGGAACGTCCGGAAGGCAAGGCATTTCGCCACAAGATTCTCCAGGGCATGTCGTATCGGCAGGACTCCACCTATCAGTCGGCGCGCGCGTCGATCATGTCCGCGTGGGGCGCGAACTCTCCTTTCGTTCTGCACGACGATGTCCCGTATTGGGCGGCCTTCGCCCTGTACGTCGGCAAGGATCATCCACTCGACGGAAGCGGAGATCACCTGTCGATCCTGAGCCTCGGCCATTCGGTCAGCAGCAAGAATGTCCAGTCGATGAACAAGCTCGATCTGCGCAAGGATGGCAAACTGCGCTTCTGGGTCCAGTCAAACAGCGTCCTCGACGGAACGGACGCGAGCCGAAGCGGGAGCACGTTCGACATTCCCGTCCAGAAGGGAGTATGGAATTACTTCGTCATTCAGTGGAAGTACGAGTGGGACGAAGCCAGGGCCCCCTACACTCGAGTGTGGCAGGCGGTCGGCAACGCCGCACCAGCGCAAGTCGTGGACACCAGCATCCCGAACGCTTTCCGCGAAAGCGCGGGTTACCACCCATGGAAGTTCGGGCTGTACATGTGGGATGTCAACAAGGGGTGGGGTACGAGCCCGACGCGCACCCTCTACACCAAAGGTCTATACATCTTCAAGGACGCCCCCGGAACCCCGACCCTCGACGTCGCCATTCTGCTGTCGCTCCTGAGGTCGATCTGACCTCCTCAGCGTCCCGGGAACGCCGCCCATGACCGCCGCGTTCTCCGTGGCTGCGCTGCTCGTTGCACTCTTCTTCGGGTTGCGCTGGTACGAGCAACAGGCGATGTACCATCCGACTCACGAACTGGTTCGCACGCCGGCGGACGCGGCCCTTCCGTTCGAGGACGTTGCGATCGCGACCAGCGACGGCGAAACGCTCCACGGCTGGTGGGTGCCGTCCGATCGCGGCGACGCACCCGTGGTCCTTTTCTTCCACGGCAATGGCGGCAACGTTTCGCACCGGTTGGAAAAGCTTGCGGTGCTTCACGAACTCGGCGCCACGACGCTCATCATCGACTACCGCGGGTACGGCAGGAGCAGCGGCGCACCCAGTGAAGCAGGCATGTACCGCGATGCTCACGCAGCCTACAAATGGTTGCTGACCACCCGCGGTGTCCCCGCGGATCGCATTGTGGCCCACGGCGAGTCCCTCGGTGCCGCGGTGGCGGTGCACCTCGCCGCCGAAGCGAAGACTGCCGGCGTGGTTGTGGAGAGCGGATTCACTTCGGTACCGGATATCGCGCGACAGCGCTTTCCCGTTCTGCCCGTGCGGTGGGTTCTCAAACACGACTTCGACACACTCGGCAAAGTGCACCGTATCGTCTCACCCCTGCTGATTCTTCACAGCCGTGAAGACGAATTGTTCGACATGTCACACCCCGAACGACTGCTGGCCGCTGCGCAGTCGCGCAAGCACCTGGTCGAACTGCGTGGCGGCCACAATGACGCGTTCCTCGTGAGCCGCGATCAGTATCGCGGGGCGCTCGCAACTTTTCTCGCGGGCGTCGCTCCCACCACGGCTGCCGCCGGAAACAAGGAGCCGTCATGATCGTCACCACGACCCCCAGCATCGAAGGCCATCCCATCACGCGTTACCTCGGCATCGTGACCGGCGAGGCTATCGTCGGCGCCAACGTCTTCCGCGACCTCTTTGCACGCGTTCGCGATATCGTCGGCGGACGCGCAGGTGCGTACGAGCACACACTCGCCGACGCACGTCAAACGGCGCTCGACGAAATGATCGAAGCCGCCACCAAACTGGGCGCGACGGCGATAGTAGGTGTCGACTTCGACTACGAGGTGCTCGGCGCGGAAAACGGCATGCTCATGGTATCGGTAAGCGGAACTGCCGTGGTCGTGGGGTAGCGTGAGAAGTGCTACGACGCGACGCACCGGCACCTGGAGTCGGTGCGCGCCCCCTGACAGACCGCAGGCACCGCGTTATAGGTACCCTCGTCGCGATAAAGTAAAATTGCGACTCGCGCCCCGGTAGCTCAGTGGATAGAGCAACCCCCTCCTAAGGGGTAGGTCACACGTTCGATTCGTGTTCGGGGCGCCAGAAGGGCGTGACGTCACACCACATCCGTGCTGGACTGCCGGCTGAGACAGTAGCGCGGAAGCCTGGGCGCGTGGCCCGACGTGAAGCGTCGGACCGTCGACAGAATCGAGCCCGTCGGAGTTTGCGACGCTAAGCGGCAGCCATTCCATGCCGTCCGTATCGGCTCTCCGCCTTGCCCGTCCCACGGTTGCCCCTGTCGGCAGAGTATGCTGAAGCACCTGACTGCCTGGGGAGTATCGTGGATCACTTTGTCGCAGGTTGGATGCTTTGGGTCGCAACTGTCGGCTTTGGCGTCGTGCTCGCGGTTGCATGGATAGTTCTGCCGTTCGCGATGTTCGGCGTGAAGCCGTTGCTGCGCGAGTTGATCGCGGAAGCGAAGAAGACGAATGCCTTGCTCGAGCGTCGCGAGGCGGTCATCCGCAACGATGCAAAGTCGGACCGATGAGACGGACGGTCTTCCACCCTGGCTCCGCGCTTTGCCTTGGCGGGTGCCAATCCGTGTCCGTCCCCATGCCGGCTGACCCTCACACCCAGCCGCCGGCCATCGCCCGCGACGGCGCGGTTACGACTCGATCGTGATGCTTCCCGAGTTCCCCCCTGCCGATGCCCTTCGCGCGTCTTTCCTCGCGGACGAGACGCAGACCATTACGCAACTGCTGCCTTTGGCGGCACTGTCCGAGCAAGCGTCCGCTCGGGTTTCGGCGCGAGCCCGCGCGTGGGTGGAGGCAGTGCGTACGCGGCACGCGAGAGACGTCGGGATTGAGTCGTTCCTCCAGGAGTACGACCTGTCGACGCAGGAAGGTGTGCTCCTCATGTGCATCGCCGAGGCCTTGCTGCGTATTCCCGACAAGGCGACGGTCGATCGCCTGCTTCGCGACAAGCTCTCCCGCGGCGACTGGCGAAAACACCTCGAACCCGGTGGTTCCCTTCTCGTCAACGCGTCGACCTGGGGACTCATGCTCAGCGGCAAGCTGACACGCCTGGACAGCGACGCTGCTCGCGACCCCGTCGCCTGGTACGAGCGAATGGTGGCGCGGACCGGCGAGGCGGTCGTTCGTCTCGCCGTACGGCAGGCGATGAGGCTCATGGCCGAGCAGTTCGTGATGGGACGCAACATTGCAGAGGCGATCGAGCGCGGTCGCACTGCCGCTCATCGACGCACCCGCTATTCGTACGACATGCTCGGCGAGTCTGCGCTGACCGCTGGGGACGCGCAGCGCTACCTCGCTGCCTACGGCGAGGCGATCGCGGCCATTGCAGCAACGCGTTCACCCGATAGCGATGTCTTCGCGCAGCCGTCGCTTTCGGTCAAGCTCTCCGCTCTGCACCCTCGCTACGAACTGCCGCAAGGGCGCCGCGTTCTGGCGGAGCTCGTACCGGCCTTGCTCGAACTTGCGCGCGTCGCTGCAGGCAGTGGTATCGGTCTCACGCTGGATGCCGAGGAAGCCGAGCGCCTGGAACTCTCCCTCGAAATTTTCGCCCGCCTTCGCCGCGACCGCGCGCTCGACGGCTGGGACGGACTTGGACTCGCCGTGCAGGCTTATCAGAAGCGGGGGCTCGCGGTAGTCGATTGGCTGTGCACGCTGGCGAACGAAACTCGCCACAGGTTGCCCGTGCGACTCGTCAAGGGTGCCTATTGGGATACCGAGATCAAACGCGCTCAGGTGCAGGGTCTGGCCGGATATCCCGTGTTCACGCGCAAGGCCCACACCGATGTCGCCTATCTCGCCTGCGCTCGACGCATGGTGGCGGCACACGATCGACTCTACCCGATGTTCGCCACGCACAATGCGCATACCGCGTCGGCGATCATCGAATATGCCGCTGAGCACTCGCTGTCGGACGACCGCTTCGAGTTCCAGCGCCTTTACGGCATGGGCGAATCACTCTACGACGCCATCGGCACCCCCGACAATTCCGGCAGCGCCTGCCGCGTCTATGCCCCCGTCGGAAGCCACCAGGATTTGCTGCCATATCTGGTGCGACGGCTGCTGGAGAACGGTGCCAATACGTCGTTCGTTAACCGAATTGCAAATCCGGACGTGCCCATCGAGAACATAATCGCGGACCCGGTTGCACGCGTTCGCGCGCACGGTGCTCTGCCCAACGCAGTTCTCCCGCTGCCGCGCGATTTGTTCTGCCCGGAACGCACCAATTCGAGCGGAGCGAGCGTCGCGGACCAGATCGACGCGGCAAGGCTCGATGCGGCATTCGCCGCATATGCTGAAACCCGTTGGGACGCTGCCCCCTTGATCGGGGGCAAACGCATGGTGGGCCCCGAGCGCCCCGTGGTCGCAGCGGCGGACAGCAGGCACATCGTCGGTCGCGTGGTCGAGGCGACGGTGGAGCACGTCGAGGCTGCCCTGTCGCGCGCGCTGGCCGCGCAACCCTCGTGGGACGCCGAAACGGGAGCGCGGCGCGCCGAGATCCTCGACTGCGCAGCGGACCTGATCGAACACAACCGCGACGAACTCGTGGTGCTGCTGGCCCATGAGGCCGGCAAGACGCGCCCGGCCGCGATCGGCGAGGTCCGCGAAGCCGCCGACTTTTGTCGCTACTATGCGGCGAAGGCGCGTGAACACCTCGCGAATCGGCGAACGCTTCCATCACCCACCGGCGAATCGAATCAACTGACTTTGCACGGTCGCGGTGTATTCGTCTGCATCAGCCCGTGGAACTTCCCGCTGGCAATCTTCACCGGCCAGATTGCGGCAGCGCTCGCCGCCGGCAATGCGGTCATCGCAAAACCAGCGGAGCAGACACCACTCGTGGCATGCCGGGCGGTCGAACTCTTGCTGACGGCGGGTGTTCCACCGGACGCGCTGGCGTTTCTGCCAGGCAGCGGTTCGATCATCGGTACGGCGCTCGTCCGCGACCACCGTTGTGCGGGGGTTGCCTTCACGGGTTCCACGCAGGTCGCGCGCTCGATCAATGCCCTACTCGCTCAGCGCGAGGTCATTGTTCCCCTGATCGCAGAAACGGGAGGACAGAACGCGATGATCGCGGACAGTTCCGCTTTGCCCGAACAGGTCGCAAGCGATGCGCTCACTTCGGCTTTCGACAGCGCAGGTCAACGCTGCTCCGCGCTGCGGGTGCTCTTCGTGCAGGAGGAGATTGCGTCGCGCGTCCTCGATCTTCTCACGGGTGCAATGGACGAGCTTGCAGTCGGAGACCCCGCGTGCCTCTCGACGGACATCGGTCCGGTGATCGACGCGGAAGCGCACGGTACGCTCGAAGCTCACGTTGCAGCGATGGCGAGCCTCGACCGAGTGCGGCATCGCGTCGCCCTTCCCGATGCGTGCCGGTACGGCACCTTCGTCGCGCCAACGCTGATCGAGATACCGCACATGGAAGACCTGCGACGCGAGGTGTTTGGTCCGATACTGCACCTCATCCGTTACCGTGCGGATGCGCTGGATGCGGTCGTCGACAGCATCAATGCGACGGGCTTCGGCCTCACGCTCGGCATTCACAGTCGCATCGACCAGACCGTGAGCCGCATCGTCGCGCGAGCACGCGTCGGGAACATCTATGTCAATCGCAACATGATCGGTGCGGTGGTCGGGGTGCAGCCCTTTGGCGGGGAGGGTCTGTCGGGAACCGGCCCCAAGGCCGGCGGACCACACTATCTGCCGAGGTTTGCCGTCGAACGCACCCTGACTGTGAATACGGCGGCGGTCGGAGGAAACGCCGCACTGCTGTCCCAGGACGAGGCTTAACGTCGTGATCGCCAGGCGCGCTTGCCCATGCGGATGGCTTTTCTTGCCGCCAGCACGAGCCGGGTGGCACCTATCGGTTGGTTGATCGGCCACTCCAACAGCTCCGGCCACTCCCGTTCGATGATGTCCCGGGCAAGCCGTCCCGACTGCCGATAGGACAACGGGAGCGTGAGCATGTGTTCGACGACCCGACGGTGACAAAGCGGGAATATCGGGAAACCCGGATCGCACTCGGCGTAAGGCAGAATACCAGCCCAGCCCCCCATGTCCTGCTCGACGAAAAAAAAGTCGAGAATGCGCAGGGCATTGTTCGTCGGCAGGCTGTCGAGCCACGCACGAGCGCGAGCCAGCGGTTCGTCGTCGCGCGGGCAGATACAGATATCGATGAGTCTCTCCGGTGTGATGACGCTCGCTTCGGTGTCACCTTCACACCAATAGTAACCGCGTGCAATTTCACCGGCCTGACCGCCGATCACCGCGTGCCCTCCCGGCAGTTGCTTGTACATGGTGGCGCATTGCCGCCCACGTATCTCGCTCGTCGAATAGGCGATTCGGAACATCCACTCTTCGAGGTCCCGGTCCGTCGCCTCGACCATCGGCAGCGTCAGGTGCTTGAGATTGAAGCGCCGCGCGATGCGCCGCGCCGTGTCGCAGTCGACGGTGGCATTGCGATCGTCGATCGCCCGCGTGAAGAGCTCGAGCCGATCGGCGACTCGCCGTGCGCACGCCAAGAGCATGCGCGAGTCGAGCCCGGCCGTCAGCGGCAGATACGATGGCACCGCCGTTGCGATGGCCGCAATCTGCCGCTTCACGATGACCGCAATCTCCGCCACGGCCTTGTCGACATCCGGTGTTTCCGCCAAGGGTTCCCTCGGCCAGTGACGTACCGCCTGCCACTCGCCAAGGTCGAGAAAGTGATTCGGAAGAAGACGCTCGACGCCGTGTCGTGACGTCATTGCGAAGGGATACATGCCCTCGGTGTAGGGAATGCCGATGGCGAGTGCCAGTTCGAGTCGATCCCGTGTGCGCGAGTCGTAAGGGATCAGGTTCGACGTCGATGCGATGACGCGCTGGTGCGTGCAGTACACGGCGGACAGGGATCCGCACGGATCCAGGTAGACGCGTCGATGGCTGCCCTCGGCCAGAATGACGGCGAACCGTCCGCCGAAGGAATAGACGAACTCCTCGAAAGCGTCGACCGATACCATCGCCTGCGCCGTCACTCGCAGGACGGTTCCGCCATCGGCAAGGACGCCCGCTTCGCTGATGGGATACCCGAGCATCCAGCCGACCGGCCGATCGCCATCGGCCAGCAGGCGCATCACGGGCAGCCGCGGGTGCCAACCCATGCACCAGTCGCCGACGCGGTCCGACAGCCATGCCGGCGGCTGGAGCGATCGATCCTGGCTGAGAACG
>JAEUMW010000231.1 GCA_016791345.1 Betaproteobacteria bacterium
GATCCCTCCGACTCCAGATCCCGCATGTTCTGCTGGATGCGATCCTCCAGCGCCGCAAAACGGCGGTCGTAATCACTCATCTGGTTGCCGAACAGGAGCTCCCGGATCTTCTCCACCCCGGCCGCCGCCTCGCCACCACCCACCCCTTGCTCCTGTGCCATCTCCCCAGCCTCGCGTCCTGACATTTGTTCTCGTCTCCCGTGTTCTTGTCTGATCATCGAGCAGGCGCAACCACCAAGCTACGCCGGCGCCTTCAACGCCGCGCTGGCGGTATCGAGGTCGTGAAAGATCGGAATGATCGCCTCGATCCCGGTGACCTTGAGCACCTCCTCCACCAGCGACTGCGGGTTGAGAAGCGCCATGCGACCGCCGTTCTGCCGCAGGACGCGGGCGTTGGTGAGAAGCGCGCGGATGCCGATCGAGGCGAGAAACGGCACCTGCGACAGATCGATCAGCAGGCGCGCCGCCCGCGTCGCCGCGAGCGAGCTCAAGCGCTCGTCGATCGCCTCCACCCCCGCGCTGTCCAGACGACCCGAGAGCTGGACGCGATCGATCCCGTCTGCCAGTTGCTGCACCTGCAAATCCATCGGCCTTCCTTCTGCCACGCGAACACCGTTGTCGAGAATCCCGCCGCTCGAGCCCGGGCAGGCCGCATCTGCGCGCGCCCCCAGGCTCGCCGCGTATCGTACAAGTTTCCGCTGGATCAAACGAGGGTGCGCACCAGCTCGGAGCCGTAGTTGGTGCAGTCGAACGCGTGCAGGCCGAACTCGTCGGCCAGCTTCTGGAAGACGCGCAGCCCGCGGACCGAGTTCCCCTTCGCATCGAGCCGCGGCGAGAAGGTGCCGATGCCGAGCTGTCGGTTGACCACACCCAGCACGCCGCCGCCGACCCCGCTCTTCGCCGGTATGCCAACGTCGAGCGCCCAGTTTCCCGAGTAGTCGTACATGCCGCAGGTGAACATCACCGAAAGCGTGTCGCGCACTGCCGCCACGTCGAACACGAACTCGCCCGTGAACGGGTTCTCCCCGATGTTGGCAAGCGTGGCACCCATCTGCGCCAGGTCCGCCGCCGTCACCAGAATCGAGCACTGCCGGAAGTAGAGGTCCAGCGCCGGCTCGATCGGCTGCCGGGCAGCTCCGACGCAGAGCAGCAGATGACCGATGGCGCGGTTGCGGTGGCCGGTTTCAGCCTCCGAGCGATAGACCGAATCCGAAAGACGCAGCGTGCGCCCCGCCGCCTTGGAGAAGCGGTCCAGCAGGAAATCGAATGCCTCGTCCTGCCACACACGATGCAGCAGCGCCGATACGGTGATCGCGCCGGCGTTGACCATCGGGTTGAAAGGTCGATCGGTGTGCGGATCGAAGACGATGGCATTGAACGCATCGCCGCTCGGCTCAACACCCACGTGCCGGAACACTTCCTCGCGTCCCAGGAGTTCCAGCGCCAGACAATAGGTGAGCGCCTTGGAGATCGACTGGATGGTGAACTCGGTCTCGGCATCCCCGCACACCCACAACCGACCGTCGATGGTGGCAAGCGCAACACCGAACCGGTCGGGATCGACGGTCGCGAGTTCGGGAATGTAACTGGCGACTTCGCCCTGCCGACCGGGCAGGCACTGCTCGAAGACGCTGGTCAGACCAACTTCGATGGCGGGTTGTGACGCGACGTGGCCGATCGCTGAATCGTCCATCCCCTTTTCTCCTTGTCGTTGCTCGCGGGCGACGTCCAAAAGCGTGGGTACGTTCGCATCGGACGTGCCATAGTGTTCTGGCATAGCCTTGCAGGCGGAAGGTCTTGAATACGCACAGAAATGGTTTCCGTCCGGCGAACCCGACGATGCCGCCTCGCACTTCCCTTGGGCATCCCGGATGCGATGCGCACCATCTTGGCCTAGCCCGAGACCGCGGAGCCGCCAAGCTGCGCGGGCACGATGTCACGCCGCAGTAACAGTCGCGCTATAGTCTGGCGGGTCCGGTCGGCGACATCGCCGGCTGTGCGCGGCGCCTTGCCGCCGGACTGGAGGACAGTAAATGGAACTGCAGATGACCGACCTCGGCAACGCTTCGAGAATTGCCCTGCAAGGGCGTCTTGACACACCCGGCGTCGATCAGATCGAAACGCGGTTTACCGCAAGCGTTGTTTCCCCCGGCAAGAATGTCTTGGTGGATCTGTCCGGGGTCACCTTTGTCTCTTCGATGGGCATCCGCATGCTGATCGGCACCGCAAGGTCGCTCAATCGCAAGCAGGCCAGAATGATCCTGTTCGGACCGCAGGCGCTGGTGCGGGAATCCCTGGATCACGTTTCGATCAACGACGTGATCCCGCTCGTGGGCACCGAAGCGCAGGCGCTCGAACTGCTCGGGGCCTGAGCGGAAACCCCGGTCCCTAGCGTCATGGATGAGCCAGGGACACGCTGTGGACCCGGTGGCGCACCGCCGACCGAGGCAGTGCTGCTGCTTGAAGTGGGGACCGACACCGCCGCGTTTGCGGCCGCGCAGGAGGCCCTGCACGCGTATCTCGAAGCGGCAGGCGTGGATGAGCGCGCCGTCTTTCGTACCGAGCTCGCCTTCGAGGAACTCGTCACCAACGTCGTCCGCCACGGATACGGGGGTCCGCGGTCGAACCTGACACCGATCGACGTTTCAGTGTCGATCCGGGACGACGAAATCGGGCTAACGGTGGAGGACCCTGGTCCCCCCTTCGATCCCTCCAAGGCTGTCGCCGCGCCGCTGCCCAAGCGCATCGAGGACGCAAACATCGGCGGTCTGGGGCTGCGCCTCGTGCACAGCGTTGCTCGGCGCATCGACTACGCGCGCGTCGCCGGCAGAAATCGCGTCACCGTAGCCATCGCCCGGACCTGACGGCACGCACCCGGCGGCAATCTGCCGCGTTGTCACGCCGCTGTCACGGTTCCGTAACCGGCGAAGCTTATCCTTGGCGTCCACTTTTGCTGCGGGAAGCGTCCATCATGAAACTGTTCGAACTCGTTTCCATCGTGCCGAAGCGCGCCGCGTTCGTCGCCGCATCGGTCTTCATCGCCACCGCACCGGCTGCGGCCCAGCAGGTCATCGTCGGCGCCGGCGCCACCTTCCCTGCCCCGCTCTATGCGAAATGGGCGGAAGCCTACAACAAGGCGACCGGTACCAAAGTGAACTACCAGTCGGTGGGTTCCGGAGCGGGCATCAAGCAGATCCAGGGCAAGACCGTCGACTTCGGTGCCTCCGACATGCCGCTCAAGCCCGAAGATCTCGCCAAGGATGGCCTCATCCAGTTCCCCACCGTCATCGGTGGCGTGGTCCCCGTGGTGAACGTTCCCGGCATCAAGCCCGGTGAGCTCAAGATGACCGGTCCGCTGCTCGCCGACATCTATCTCGGCAAGATCAAGAACTGGAACGATCCGGCGATTGCCAGCCTCAACCCCGGCGTCAAGCTGCCCGACCAGGCCATCGCGACGGTCAACCGCGCCGACGGCTCGGGCACCACCTTCATCTTCACCAACTACCTCTCCAAGGTCAGCCCGGAATGGAAGGAGAAGGTCGGTGAAGGCACGGCGGTGAAATGGATCGGCGGCCTCGGCGGCAAGGGCAACGAGGGCGTGTCCGCCTTCCTGCAGCGCGTGCCCGGCGCCATCGGCTACGTCGAGTACGCCTACGCCAAGCAGAACAAGCTGTCGCACGTGCTGCTGAAGAACGCGGACGGCGAGTTCGTCGGGCCGAGCGCCGAGTCGTTCAAGGCAGCCGCCGCCAGCGCGAACTGGGGCAACAGCTTCTACGAGATCCTCACCAACGAGTCGGGCAAGGGAAGCTGGCCGATCACCGGCGCCACGTTCATCCTCATGCACAAGGTGCAGGACAAGCCGGAGAACGCCGCGGCGACCATCAAATTCTTCGACTGGGCGTACAAGAGCGGCAGTGACCTCGCGGAGCAGCTCGACTACGTGCCGCTGCCGACCAACGTCGTGGGCATGATCCAGAAGCAGTTCGCCGATATCCGCGACGGTTCAGGCAAGGCGGTCGTCGCCGCCCGGTACTGAGCGCAGCTCAGCGTCTCAAGAAAGCAGAAGAAGTAGCGCAGTTCAGCGGTCGCGGGTGCCGCTCCGGGAGGAGCGGCACCGCGGTGCACCGTGTCCAGGAGGTTCCCATGGCATCAGATCCTACAGCAGATATGGCCCAGCGCATGGGCACGACTCACGGTGTCGCGTCATCGCCGGTCAAACCCGTGGCACGGGTAGTCAACAAAGGCACCGGCGATATCGTGTTCAAATGGCTGACCCGCAGCGTCGCAGCCTTCACCTTCATCGTGCTGGCCGCGATCATCGTGTCGCTTGTCGCCGCATCCTGGCCGACCATTCAGAAGTTCGGCGCGAGCTTCCTGTGGAGCACCGACTGGGACCCACCGGCGCAGCAGTTCGGCGCACTCGTCTCCATTTGGGGGACGATCGCAACGTCGATCATCGCGCTCTTCATCGCGGTGCCGCTTTCGTTCGGCATCGCGATGTTCTTGACGGAGCTCTCCCCGAAGTGGCTGAAGCGTCCGCTCGGCACCATGATCGAGTTGCTCGCCGCCGTGCCAAGCATCGTCTACGGCATGTGGGGCCTGCTCGTGTTCGCGCCGGTGTTCGCGCAGTACGTGCAACCCGGAATCGCCGCGACACTGGGCAATGTCCCGCTCGCCGGCGCCCTCTTCTCGGGCCCGCCGCTCGGCATCGGTCTGCTGTCGGCCGGCATCATCCTCGCCTTCATGATCATCCCCTTCATCGCCGCGGTGATGCGCGACGTGTTCGACACGACGCCGGCAATGCTGAAGGAATCCGCCTACGGCGTCGGCGCCACGACGTGGGAAGTGGTGTGGAACGTGGTGCTGCCCTACACCAAGGGTGGCGTCATCGGCGGCGTCATGCTCGGCCTCGGGCGCGCACTCGGCGAGACCATGGCGGTGACCTTCGTCATCGGCAACACCAACGCCTTCCAGGGCTTCTCGCTCATGTATCCGGGCAACAGCATCACCTCGCTGCTCGCCAATGAATTCGCCGAGGCGACCCCGGGACTGCACACCTCTGCGCTGATGGAGCTCGGTCTGATTCTCTTCGTGATCACGTTCTTCGTACTCGCGGGCGCCAAGGTGATGCTCGCCCGCATGGGCAAGGCGGAGGGCAAGAAATGAGCGCGCAAGTGCACACCTACGACGTCGGCCTGCGCAAGCGGCGCGCCATGATCAACAAGATCGCCCTGGCGCTCTCGCTCATCGCCATGGCGATCGGCATCGCGGCGCTCGTCTGGATTCTGTTCGATGTCATCCGGCTGGGCATCGGCGCGCTGTCGCCGACGCTCTTCACCGAGGACACGCCCGCGCCCGGGTCGGCCGGCGGCCTGCGCAATGCCATCCTGGGCAGCGTGATGATGGTCGGGTTCGCCACGCTGATCGGCACGCCGATCGGCGTGCTGGCGGGCATCTACCTGGCCGAATACGGGCAACGCTCATGGCTTGCGAGCGCAACCCGCTTCGTGAACGACATCCTGCTGTCCGCACCGTCCATCGTGCTCGGCCTTTTCGTGTATGCGATCTTCGTCGCGCGCACCGGCGGCTTCTCCGGCTGGGCCGGCGTAGTCGCGCTGGCGCTGCTGATGGTCCCGGTCATCGTGCGCACCACCGAGAACATGCTGCTCCTCATCCCGAATACGCTGCGCGAGGCGGCCTATGCGCTTGGGTGCGACAAGTGGAAGGTGATCATGTACATCACCATGCGCGCCGCACGCTCCGGCGTCATCACCGGCATCCTGCTCGCGGTCGCGCGCATCGCGGGCGAGACCGCGCCCCTGCTCTTCACGGCGCTGTCGAACCAGTTCTTCAGCGTGAACCTGAACGAGCCGATGGCGAACCTGCCCGTCACCATCTTCAAGTTCGCGATGAGCCCGTATCCGGACTGGGTCTCGCTCGCGTGGGCGGGCGTATTTCTCATCACGGTCGGCGTGCTGGCGCTCAACATCCTGGCACGGGCCTTCTTCAGCGACGAACAGAAACGGTGACCCGATAATGGCAACGATCACGCCCACGATGGAAGTCGAGCGTTCCGCGCAGACCCTCCACGCAACCGAGGAGCCGGAGTTGCGCGTCCGCAACTTCAACTTCTATTACAACAAGTTCCACGCCATCAAGAACGTCAACATGGACGTTCACAAGCGCCGCGTCACGGCCTTCATCGGCCCGTCCGGCTGCGGCAAGTCGACGCTCTTGCGAGCGATCAACCGCATGTATGACCTGTATCCGGAGCAGCGCGTCGACGGCGAAATGCTGCTCGACGGCAAGAACATCCTGGACCGCGACGTCAATCTGACTGAGCTTCGCGCCCGCGTAGGCATGGTGTTCCAGAAACCCACACCCTTTCCGATGTCCATCTACGACAACATCGCCTTCGGTGTGAACCTGCACGAGAAGCTCTCGAAGTCCGGCATGGACGACCGCGTGGAATGGGCGCTCAACAAGGCGGCACTGTGGGGCGAGGTCAAGGACAAGCTGCAGCAGAGCGGCATGAGCCTCTCGGGCGGTCAGCAGCAGCGCCTGTGCATCGCTCGCGGCATCGCGGTCAAGCCGCAGATCATCCTGCTCGATGAGCCGACTTCCGCGCTCGACCCGATCTCGACCTCGCGCATCGAAGAACTGGTGAGCGACCTCAAGCACGAGTTCACGATCGCGATCGTCACCCACAACATGCAGCAGGCCGCTCGCGTGTCCGATTACACGGCCTTCATGTATCTCGGCGAGCTGGTCGAGTTCGACAGCACCGACAACGTGTTCCTCAAGCCGAAGAAGAAGGCGACCGAGGACTACATCACCGGCCGCTTCGGCTAGCGGGCTCGTCGTCCGGCATCGGCGTCGGCTGACACCGGCGTCCCCTCTTCGAGGAAAAGTCCATGTCCTACGAAAAGCTCACGACCACCACCGAGGTCGAACTCGACAACCTCAAGTACCGGCTGCTCGCCATGGGCGAACTGGTGGAGCGGCAGGTGCGGGATGCGGTGCGCGCCCTGGTGGGCGCCGAGCACAACCTGGCGGAAACGGTCGTCAGCCGCGAAGCCGAGGTCAACGCAATGGAAATCGAGCTCGACAACCAGTGCACGGAGCTGATCGCGCTGCGCCAGCCCGAGGCCGGCGATCTGCGGCGCGTCCTGACGGCGTCCAAGGTCATCAGCAATCTCGAACAGATCGGCGACCACGCCAAGAAGGTCGCCCGGTATGCCATCGCGATCGGCGAGGCGAACGTCGTGCAGGCACGCAAGCTGACCGACATCGAGATCCTCGCCGATCAGTCGCTCGCCGCCTTGCGCGATGCGCTCACCGCTTACTGCCACCTCAACGCGCAGGCCGCACAGGCGGTCATCGATCGCGACCCGGCGCACGACGATCGCAGTCAGACGGTTGCCCGGCAGGTGCTGAGCTATGCCATGGAGGATCCGCGCCTAATCACCTGGGCGCTGCTGGCCGCCGCCGCCGCAAAGGCGATCGAGCGGGTCGGCCACCAGGCCACGAAGATCGCCGAGCACACCATTTACGCGGCCGAGGCGCGGGACGTTCGCCACCGCAGCAAGCAGGGGTCGCCGCAACCCGCCGCCGCGAGCTGACGCGGCGCTTCACACGTTCGGCGCAGCGATCGCATGCGCCCGCCGTGCGCAGTCGCCGGTGCGCGACCGCCGTCCGTAAGTGCTCTTGAATGCGTTGCCCGGGAGGAGCGATGGCGCTCACCAAGTCGAAGCCGCGAACCGAAAAGTCTGATGCCGAGGAGCCGGCCGAGCGGCCGACGCGCAAGGATCTGTTGCGGCATGCCTGGTACGACCGGGACCTGGGCTGGCTGGCCTTCAACGGCCGCGTCCTGCACGAGGCG
>JAEUMW010000232.1 GCA_016791345.1 Betaproteobacteria bacterium
CTCGCCCAGGCTGAGTTCCAGCTGACCCGGATGCGTGCCTTCCGGCGCGTCGCCCTGGGCAGCCGCACCGTGCAGAGCGGGGGTGGCGTCGTCGGCGATCTTCCGCAGTGACTGCTCGGTTTCGTTCATCTGCGATATCACACCCTGCTCGAGGGAGCGCGCCTGCGTTTCGACGTTCGCCTGCAGCTTGCGCAGTTCCTCGAGTTGCATCTCCCGCTCCACTTCGGCCTTCACGTCGTTCACGTAGCGCTGCATGCGCCCGAGCATGGTGCCGATGGTGCGCGCGACCTTGGGCAGCCGCTCCGGTCCGATGACGACGAGCGCGACGAGCCCGATCACCAGCATTTCCGAGAAGCCCAGATCGAACATCGTGTTCGTCCGATGGAAGCGTGTGGCGGCGCCGACCCGTCAGGCCCGGTTCTGGGTCTTGTCCTTGACTTCGCCTTCGATGGTCTGGCCGGTAAGGTGTGGCGTGTCCGACGACTTCGACGCTGCCGAGTCGTCCTTCATGCCGTCCTTGAATCCCTTCACGGCCGCGCCGAGATCCTGCCCCATGTTGCGCAGCTTCCGGGTGCCGAAGATGAGCAGCACCACGAGCAGTACGATGAGCCAGTGCCAGATGCTGAATGAACCCATGTCGTCCTCCGCACTCGCGTGATCTGCGGTCAGCGCCTGGCGAGCATGGGCCCGAGCGGCTCGTCGCCGCCGAGCACGTGCAGATGAAGGTGATGCACTTCCTGGCCGCCCACGCGCCCGGTGTTGACGATGGTCCGGTAACCCTCCGTGCAGTCCTGCTCCTTCGCGAGGCGCGAGGCCACCACCAGGATCTTGCCCAGGAGCGCCCGGTTGTCCTCGGTCACTTCCGCGAGCGAGGGGATGTGAAGGGCGGGCACGACCAGGAAATGCACCGGCGCAACCGGCCGGATGTCGTGAAACGCGATGATGTCGTCGTCCTGATAGATCTTCTTGCTGGGAATCTCGCCCCGCACGATCTTGCAGAAGATGCAGTTATCCATGACTCACCGGAACTCGCTGCGGATGCAGGCGGCGGGCCTGACCGCGTCAGGGCGCCGCGTTGCGCCCCGCCTTTTCGTCGATGCCCGAGATCCCCTCGCGCCGCCTCAACTCGTGCAGCACGTCGGAGGGACCGAGCCCCTGGAAGGAAAGCAGCACGAGGGTGTGAAACCAGAGATCCGCCACCTCCCGCACCAAATGCAGTTTATCACCGGTCTTGGAGGCGAGCATGACCTCGATCGCCTCCTCTCCGACCTTGCGCAGGATGGCGTCCTCGCCCTTGTAGAAGAGCCCCGCCACGTACGAGGACTCCGCCGCAGACGACTTGCGCGCTTCCAGCACTTCACCGATGCGGTGCAGCACTTCGGCATTGATCATTTCCGATAGATCTCCCGAGGGTCCTTCAACACCGGATCAACCTCCTCCCACTTTTCCTGTTCGAGCCTTGCAAAGAAACAGCTTTCACGCCCGGTGTGGCAAGCCACGCCGCCCGCCTGCTCGACGCGCAGCAAGAGTGCGTCCCGGTCGCAATCGAGACGAATCTCGGATACCCGCTGCACGTGCCCGGACTCTTCGCCCTTGCGCCAGAGCCGGGCGCGCGAGCGCGACCAGTACACGGCGCGTCCGCTCGCGACGGTCTCCGCCAGCGCCGCCCGGTTCATCCAGGCGTGCATGAGGACGCGGCCACTACCCGCATCCTGGGTGACGACGGGGACGAGTCCATCAGCGTTCCACTGCACCTGATCGAGCCACGCCGCGCTCACTGCCGTACCTCGATGCCGCGGCCTGCAAGCCGCTCCTTGGCTTCGCCGATCGTGAACTCGCCGTAATGGAAGATACTCGCGGCGAGCACCGCATCGGCCCGACCGACCGCTATGGCATCGGCAAGGTGATCGAGGTTCCCCGCGCCACCGCTCGCGATGATCGGAATCTCCAGCGCCTCGGAAAACGCGCGGGTGAGCGCAAGATCGAACCCCGCCTTGGTTCCGTCCCGATCCATGCTCGTGAGCAGTATCTCACCGGCACCCGCCGCCTGCATGCGCTCGCCCCACGCGACCGCGTCGAGCCCCGTCGGACGCCGTCCGCCGTGCGTGAACACTTCCCAGCGCGAACCTTCTTTGCCCGCCTGCTTGGCGTCGACCGCCACCACGATGCACTGCGAGCCGAAGCGCCCGGCGGCCTCTTCGACCAGCGCCGGGTTCTGTACCGCCGCCGTGTTGATGCTGACCTTGTCGGCACCGGCATTGAGGAGCTTGCGGACATCGGCGACCGAGCGCACTCCACCGCCGACGGTGAGCGGAATGAACACCTGCTCGGCGACCGCCTCGATCACCTGCACGATGGTGTCGCGCTCGTCCGAGCTCGCGGTGATGTCGAGAAAGCAGAGTTCGTCGGCGCCCTGCTCGTCATAGCGGCGGGCGATCTCGACGGGGTCTCCGGCGTCCCGCAGGGAGACGAAGTTCACGCCCTTGACGACGCGCCCCCCCGTCACGTCGAGACAGGGGATGATTCGTTTCGCGAGAGGCATCGCGGTGTGTGCTCCTGGCCGTGCCGGCTCACTGCCCCGTGGTCAGTTCATCGGCCAGCGTCTGCGCCGCCGTGAGGTCGAGACTGCCCTCATAGAGCGCGCGGCCGGTGATGGCGCCGACGATGCCTTCGGCCTCGAAGCCGCACAGTGCGCGCACGTCGTCGAGGCTGGAGATGCCGCCGCTCGCGATCACCGGCACGGCAAGCTCCCGCGCCAGGGCCACCGTGGCATCGACGTTGAGGCCGCGCATCATGCCGTCGCGGCCGATGTCGGTGTGGATGATGGCCTCGACGCCGTAGTCCTGAAACTTCTTCGCCAGATCGAGCACGTCGTGACCGGTCATCTTCGACCAGCCCTCCACCGCCACCTTGCCGTCGCGCGCGTCGAGTCCGACCATGATGTGACCGGGGAAGGCGTAGCAGGCGTCGTGCAGGAAGCCGGGCGTCTTCACCGCCGCGGTGCCGATGATGATGTACGTCACCCCGTCGTCCAGATAGCGCTCGATCACTTCCAGGCTGCGAATGCCGCCGCCGAGCTGGATCGGGATTTCATCGCCGATGGCGTTCACGATCGCCTTGATGGCCGCTTCGTTGCGCGGCTTGCCGGCGAACGCGCCGTTGAGATCGACCACGTGCAGACGGCGCGCACCGCGATCGAGCCAGTGCCTGGCCATCGCGCCGGGGTCGTCCGAGAACACGGTCGCCCCGTCCATGTCGCCCTGCTTCAACCGGACGCAATGTCCGTCCTTCAAATCGATGGCTGGGATGATGAGCATCGCTGGTGACCCGGATGATGGCTATGCCCGCAAACGCAACGCCGCTGTGCCGTCCCGCGCGCGCATGGCCGGCTGCCACGTCGCGAAATTGGCGAGCAGCCGCAGCCCCGCCGCCTGGCTTTTCTCGGGATGGCACTGCAGCGCGAAGAGATTATCCCGAGCGACTGCGCAGGTGAAGCGGAAGGGGTATTCGCTCTCGCCCGCCACCAGGCTCGCATCGGCCGGCTCCACGAAATAGCTGTGGACGAAGTAGAAGCGCTCACCCTCCTCGATCCCGGCCCAGAGCGGATGCGCCCGGGTCTGATGAACCCGGTTCCAGCCCATGTGCGGGACCTTGAGGCGTCCGCCGGCGGCGTCCACCATGGCATCGTGGGGAAAGCGCACGACCTTTCCCGGCAGGATGCCGAGCCCCGCCACGCCGCCTTCGTCGCTCCATTCGAAGAGCATCTGCAGGCCGATGCAGATGCCGAGAAACGGCTTCGACGCCGCCG
The DNA here is from genome assembly GCA_016791345.1 of Betaproteobacteria bacterium. NCBI lineage: Bacteria > Pseudomonadati > Pseudomonadota > Betaproteobacteria > Betaproteobacteria bacterium. The sequence goes on from JAEUMW010000232.1 coordinate 3,809, forward strand.
CCTCGATGACGGCGGGCCGCAGCCCGCGGTGGTCCAGTTCACGCATGCAGTCGGGCATCGCGCCCTGCCCCGGGAAGACCACGCGGCGCGCCGCGCGCACCTCGGCCGGATCGTCGGTGATGACGACCTTGGCTCCCGGTGCCACGTGCGCACAGGCCTTCAGCACCGAGCGCAGGTTGCCCATGCCGTAGTCGACGATCGCGATATCTGCGGCCATGCGCACTCGCGTTACAGCGACCCCTTGGTCGAGGGCGTGAGCCCGGCCGCCCGCGGATCGGCTTCCACCGCAACGCGCAGTGCCCGCCCGAAGGCCTTGAAAATGGTCTCGACCTGATGATGCGCGTTGCGCCCGCGCAGGTTGTCGATGTGCAGGGTCATCTTCGCGTGATTCACCAGCCCCTGGAAGAATTCGTAGACCAGATCGACATCGAACTCGCCCACGCGCCCACGCGTGAAAGTCGCGTGAAACTCGAGCCCCGGTCGCCCGGAAAGATCGACGACCACCCGCGACAACGCCTCGTCCAGCGGAACGTAGGCGTGGCCGTAGCGGCGCACACCCTGCTTGTCGCCGAGCGCCTTCGCCAGCGCCTGGCCGAAGGTGATTCCGACGTCCTCCACCGTGTGATGGGCATCGACGTGCAGATCGCCGCGCGCGGTGACCTCGAGATCGAGCATGCCGTGGCGCGCGATCTGATCGAGCATGTGGTCGAGAAACGGGACGCCGGTGGCGAGCCGTGCACAGCCGGTGCCGTCGAGGCCGAGTGCGACCTCGATTTCCGTCTCCAGCGTCTGGCGGGCAATACGTGCAGTGCGCATGGCGGTTACACGCTCGCGCCAAGCGCATGCAGGAACTGGTCGTTTTCTTCCGGCGTGCCGACCGTCACGCGCAGGCAGTCGGCGAGCAGGGGATGTCCGCCTTCCAGGTTCTTCACGAGCACGCGCCGCGCCCTGAGCGCCGCGAACACCGCGCTCGCCGCGGGTATCCGGAACAGGATGAAGTTCGCGCTGGACGGGAACACCTGAACTTGCGGCACCGTCACCAGGGCGGCGGCCAGCCGGCCGCGCTCCGCGCGGATTGCGGCAGCCTGAGTCTCCAGCACCTGCGGCTCGCCGAGGACGCGCTCGGCCACTTGCTGCGTCAGCACGTTGATGTTGTAAGGCAGGCGCACCTTGTCAAACTCCGAGAGCCACTCGGGGCGACCGGCGATGAGTCCGAGCCGCAATCCCGCCAGACCGAGCTTCGATACCGTACGCATCACCAGCAGGTTCGGGTAGTCGGCAAGCCGTGGCAGGAAGCTCGCATTGGCGAACGCGTAATACGCTTCATCGATCACCACGAGCCCCGGACTTGCTTCAATCATACGCGATAGCCCCTCGCGGTCAAACAGATTGCCGGTCGGATTGTTGGGGTACGCGATGAAGATGACGGCGGGCCGATGGCGCGCGATCGCATCGAGGCACGCGTCGATGTCGAGCGTGAAGTCCGCGCGCAGCGCAACCGACTCGTAGCACAGCCCGCAGAAGGTGGCGATCATGCGGTACATGACGAACGACGGCTCGACGCCGAGCATGACGGCACCGGGGCGCGCGAGCGCCATGGCGAGGATCTGGATGAGCTCGTCCGAGCCGTTGCCGAGCAGGATGTCCATGCCCTCCGGCACGTCCATCACTGCGCGCAGCCGCGCCTTGAGCGCCGGCGCGGTGGGATCCGGATAACGGTTGAGCGCCGCCTGCCCGGCCAGCTCGCCGAGGGATGCGCGCAGCGCCTCCGGCAGCCGATACGGGTTCTCCATCGCGTCGAGCTTCACGCAGCCGCGACTCTCCGGTACGTGGTACGCGGCCAGGCGCCGGATGTCGTCGCGGATCAACTGCTCTGGACTCAGGGACATGCTCGCAAGCACTCGCCGGTGCGAACCGCGCTGGCGCGGCGCGCCCCGCAGTTCAATGGATTCGATAGGCAGCGGAACGGGCGTGCGCTTCCAGCCCTTCGCCGCGCGCGAGTTCCTGCGCGACGCGCCCGAGCGTAGCGGCGCCGGCGGCGGAGACACGGATGATGCTGGAGCGCTTCTGGAAGTCGTACACGCCGAGCGGGCTCGAGAAGCGCGCGGTGCGCGAGGTCGGCAGCACGTGGTTCGGCCCGGCGCAGTAATCACCGAGCGCTTCCGAGGCGTAGGGGCCGAGGAAGATCGCGCCGGCATGCCGGATCAGCGGCAGCAGCGCTTCCGGATCGGAAACCGACAGCTCGAGATGCTCCGGTGCGAAGCGGTTCGCGATCTCGCATGCCTCGGCCAGCGTGCGCACATGGATCAGCGCACCGCGGCCGGCCAGTGCGGCGCGAATGATGCCGGCGCGCGACATCTCGCCGAGCAGGCGTTCGCAGCTCGCCTCGACGTCGTCGAGAAAGCCGGCATCGGGACTCAGCAGCACAGCCTGCGCAAGCTCGTCGTGCTCGGCCTGGGAGAAGAGGTCCATCGCCACCCAGTCGGGGTCGGTGCTGCCGTCGCAGATGACGAGGATCTCCGACGGACCGGCCACCATGTCGATGCCGACCACGCCGAAGACCTGCCGCTTCGCCGCC
>JAEUMW010000233.1 GCA_016791345.1 Betaproteobacteria bacterium
CATCAGCCCCGCCGCACTCTTCGCCATCTTCGCCGTCACCTGCACCCGCTCGAAATCCTCCGACAACTGCACCGCGCTCACCTGGCCGATGTTGACATCCTTGTACTTGATGAAGGTCTTCCCCGCCTCGATCCCCTGCGCGGCACCGAACACGATCGTGATCGTCGGCCCCTCGCTCAAGATCTGCTGAATCGCAATCCCCACCGCCACCACCGCCGCCAATATCGGTATCAACCACACCACCGATAGCCGTCCCTTCCGCTTCGTCACCACCGTCGAACGCGGCAGGTCCTCCCGCCCGCCCAGCTCATCCATAGTGGTGCCCCTCTGCCGCGAGCCACGGCCTTCCGACCGATGCCCCTACTTTGCTAGGGAATCTCAATTCCGTTCTCCCGCAACGCCTGATTCACTGCAAGGTTGATCTCGTGCTGCACCCTGAGACGCTGCTCGAACGAGCCCACGAACGCACAGATCTCCAGGTCGAGCCCCTTGCTGCCGAAGCCCACGAAGAAAACGGAAGGCGGCGGCTGCGCAAGCACGTCGCGATTGCGCCGCAGCGCATCGAGCATGACCCGCTGTGCGAGCACGACGTCGCTGCCTTGCGCCACGCTGATCTTGAGCAGCAGCCGTGTCGTCTGGTTCGACAACGTCCAGTTCACCACGCGATCGGTGATGAACGACTTGTTGGGGATGATCACTTCCTTGTTGTCGAAGTCGATCACCGAGGTCGCGCGGGCACGGATGTGCGAGACCGTCCCGGAAACGTCGCCGACGGTGACGACGTCACCGATGCGGATCGGTCGCTCGGCGAGCACGATGAGGCCGGAGACAAAGTTCGCGAAGATCTCCTGCAGACCGAAGCCGAGACCGACGCCGAGCGCTGCGACCAGCCACTGCACGTCGCTCCAGCCGATGCCCAGGTTGTTGGCAGCGACGGCGATGCCGATCGCGGCGAGCGCATAGCGTGCCGTGACCTTGATCGCATAGGTCGCATCGGCCTGCATCTCCAGGCGCTGCAGCAGGACGATGTCGAGCAGTGCACCGACGTTGCGCACGGCAACCGCAGTGACGGCACCGACGATCAACGCGACAAACAGCCCGCCCACCGTCACCGGGTGCTGCACGATCTTGTCGTCCACGGTGTCGCTGTAACTCCAGAGCGCATAGTCGCCGATCACCGAGAGTGCCGGCACCGCCTCGTGCCACACCCACCACATGCCGGCGAGCAGAAGCAGCGTCGTGAAGAGATCCAGAAGCGAGCGTGTCTGCTCGCCGATGGCTGCGACATCGAGGCGCGGCGAGGGCATGGATGCGACGGCGCTGCCCGTGTCGCCGTGGACAACGATGCCGGCGGATGGCGCCGCGTTCGCGTTGCCGCGCCGGACGAGGCGCGCGCGCTGGACCTGCACCCACAGCGCGATCAGACCGTAGAGCATCACCGCAACGAGGACGAGGAAGACCGATTCCAGCAGCCGCGCGAAGAAGTAGCCCGCCGCCACGATGTAGCCGGTGGCGGCAAGGATGGCGATGCCGAGCGGAAGTGCCAGCAGCAGGGTGAACCAGACCCCGTGCAGTTGCACCGCCCAGCCGCGCGGAGCACGCGCACGCAGCCGCTGCATCACCGGGCTCTTGCTCCGGAACAGGTGCGCGAGGAACACCACGAGGACGAGCATCGCGAGGTTGAAGACAAGACGGCCGAGACTCTCGCGGTTGGCGAACGGCGCGCGGTGATCGTTCAAGGCGGTGATCAGCATGAGGGGCAGGAAGACGGCAGAAAAACGACGCAGCGCGGCGGAGGCAAAGGTGATCGACGTCTCGTCCCAGCCGAAATGGCCGACGGCAACACCGCGCCGATCGAAGAGCCAGGCAAAAGCGTAAAGCGCGAGCACCAGCCGGGCGACCCGCCAGAGCGCATCGCCGACAGCCTGCGCAAAAGGCTGGGTGTCCGGCGCCGCCCCGAGCGCGGCGCCGGCCGTCCACAGGAGAACCGGGATCGGGAGTGCGAGGGCGAACGTGATCGCAAGCGCCGCCAGCGCATGGCCGATGCCGTAGCGCTCGTAGGTGACTGCGGCGGGTGCGAGGGAGACGAGCGCGCGACGCAGGCGCCCGCGCGCGGCGTAGAGACACACGGCGATCAGCACGCCCAGGGCGGGCGGAAGAGGTCGGCGTGACACCTCATCCATCAGCGCGTCCCCGGCACTGCGCCAGTTCGCAGGCGATACGCTCCAGGCAAGCGACGGCAGGAGCTCGGCGACCGTCTGTGTTCCCGGCGGAGACGGAATCCAGAAGAGCAGGCGGGTGAGTTCCGTCCGCGCAGCCTGGCTCCGCTTTTCGAGCTCCTCCTCGGCGGCACCCGCGTCCCGCAACGCCTTCAGAAGCTCCTGCTGCGCCTGAATCGCGCGGGTAAGGAGATTGCGCTGCTCGCCGAGGAGATCACGGACCACCGCCCCGGCCTGTAAGCGCTCCGCGTCGGGAATGGGAGGCCGTACGCTGGCCAGGCGTTGCGCTACCGCGGTGTCGAGGTCGCGCAATTCGCGCAACTGGCGCTCCGCGCGGAGGTTCGCGTCGCTTGCGGAAGCCAGCAGGTGCGCCCGCGCCTCGCGCGTGGGGTCGAACTGCTCCCGAGACGGCAGCAGCCGCAACTGATCCATCACCGTCTGCGCGAATTCGCGGCCGAGGACGTGCACCTCTGCACCGCGCTCGATCCGTTGCATGGTCTCGTCGAGATCGCCCTTTCTCTTGCGCAGCTCCTCGATCTGGAGTCGCACGCCCTCCAGCACACGGGAGTCTTCCGCGATCTGCGCCGACAGCGCGGCGTTCTCCGCGGCGATGTCCGCCGTCGCGTTCGAGTGCGCGTGGGCCTCGGCACCCGCGACCAGGAGCGCAAGCGCAAAAGCGACCCCACAGCACAGAAGACGCATGGCGCGGGTCAAATCCGTCTTCGCGGCGAGCATTACAGCTTCTTCTCGACCTTCTTCGCCTCTGCCTTCGCCTGCGCCTCGACCTTGTTCCACGCGCCCTGCAGCTTCTGCCAGAACGACGCCTGCGGCGCTTTCCGGCAATCGTCGATGATCATCGGCGTTACCTTCTCCGTGCCGTCGATGTCGAGGATCGACCTCCCGCCCTTCGCATGCGCGCTGGCCCAGTAGATCACCTTCGGCTTGTACTGATTGTCGAAAGCAAGGAACTCTTCGCACGTCCATTTCGCGACCGGCTTCTTCGTATCCGCAGCGGTGACTGTAGTCGCGACCGCGGCAACCGCGAGCGAGAGGGTGACACGCATATTCATCCTGCTCCTCCTTGCGTCGAGTGAATGCGCGAACCGGCTCTCCGCACCAGGAGATCGCCCTGCGGAGATCGCGCTCATTTGCGCCGCCGCCAAGTCTGATTGAACCACGGCGCGCGGGGGCCGTAGAGGCGCAGGATCATGAACCAGCCTGGGCCTGGGGATCGTCTGAATCCAGTTGATTCCTCCATCCTGACCGGTGCCTTTGGACCGAAGCAGACGTCCACGCTCGAGTACTGCTGACCGGTCACCCATCATCACTGTATCGGGACCACCGCTGGAGGTTGCCACGTGCCCTCGCCCGGCGGCAGGATCGACGGCGCCTCGGTCTTCGGCCAGTACAGTCGCATCACGAGGTAGATCGGACCGTCCGGCGCCGGCAGCCAGTTCGCCTCCTTGTCTTTCCCGGGTGAGTCCTTCTGGATGTGCAGCGTGAGCGAGCCGTCCGCGTTCTTCTTCATCCCCGAGAGCATCGGCGAGTTGATGAGGTAGCGATTGATCGGGTTCTTGACGAGCACTTGGGGAAGAGCAACTGCACCTGGAAGCGAAGCTGCCAGCTCGGGCCGTCGTCCGTGCGGGCGGCATTGTAGTACGCCGCGAGCTGGAAGGGCACGCTGATGAGGTTCGCGACCGGATTCTGCGTCATCTTTGCGAGCCCTTCGGGGCTCATCTCAGCACGCGCAGATGCGATGTACTGCATCGTCGCGATGCGCACGGCATCCGTCCGGCTTTCTACCGCCCCACCTGATAGGGCAGCGGCCGCGCAAGCAGCTGCTCGTTCGCAAACGCATTCTCAACCTCGCGGAACGCGGTCACTCTCGCGTCGGTCGAGTAAGGCGTGACGAAGCGCAGCCCGATCACGAAGATGAGCAGCAGATGCAGGCCGACGAGCGCCGACACCGCCGCCCATGCGATGCTGAACCTGAGCCACTTGAGCTGGAAAAAGATCAGCCAGACGAGAACGACATAGCCGAAGAGGATGACGATGCCCGCTATCATGGCGTCGTTGGCTCAGCTCTTTTTGGCTGCAGGTCACACTGCACAATCCCTTTTGGCGCTGGAACAAAGGCGCCGTGTCGCTTTGTCAATACATGCGCATTGACACTGCTCCGCACCCTCATTAATCTGAAGTGATGCCCACCGCCACCAAGTCCGCCCAGCTCCAGATTCGCGTATCGCCGGCCGAGAAGGCCGCGATCGAGCGCGCCGCTCGGCGCGCCGGGCTCGACATGTCCGCCTACGTTCTGGCGCGGGTGCTGCCGCCCCTCCGGAGCCGGTTTGCGGAGATGACCGAAGCCTGCCGTGAGCCGGCGACTGAACGCTTCGCCCTCGCCGAGTTGAGCGGCTGGATCGGGGAACTCAGCGGCGCGGAGCTGCGCGAGGGGGTGGCATCGCCGCCAGCGCCAGGGATGACGCCTTACCTCGCCAACTATGTCGCCGCGATGGTCGAGTATGCATGCGCTCGACGCAACGTTTCGCCGCCGCCTTGGACACGGGCGATCGCGCCGCTCACCGAGCCCGTTTTCGGCTCGACGCTCATGAGCCTCCGGTTGCATCTCCTGACCCACTCGCCGCCGCCGTTCCGCAGGCGGAATATCTTCATCGACTCCACCGTCGGCGCACGCGTGTAGATGGCTGCGCTCGACGCCCGGGACATCCGCCGCCTCTTCGATCTCCTCAACAAGGCACTGCGCGACGAGGCGATCGAGGGTGAACTGTTTGTAGTGGGCGGTGCAGTGATGTGCCTTGCCTACGCAGCCCGCCCGTCCACCCAGGACGTGGACGCGCTGTTCCGCCCCGCCCGCGAGATCCGCACCGCGGCGGCCCGCGTGGCTGTCGAGGCGGACTTCTCGCCCGACTGGCTCAACGATGGCGT
>JAEUMW010000234.1 GCA_016791345.1 Betaproteobacteria bacterium
CGCGATCCGAGCCAGTAGGCGCACTTTGCGTGGCCCATCAGCAGGACGCCCAACTCGTCGATGCCGTCCGTTATCTCGTCCATCAGGATGCGACGGTCGGCCTGCATGTGCCAGTTCTTGCCGGCCAGTTCGTGCACTGAAAGCACTGCCGCATCGCAAGGGTGATACGCGTAGTGCACCGTGGGGCGATACAGCACGCGATCGCCGTCGCGGACGGTGAGGTAGTCGGCGATGGAGATCGACTCGCCGTGGGTGATCAGGAAGCCGTGGTACGGGCCCTCCAGGGGCGTCCACGAGCGTACGCGCACGGACGCTCCGGGCCGCTGCAGATAGATGGCGGCATCACAGCCGAATTCGTGCCGTTTCCCATCCGGCGGGAAGTGCCGTTCGTGGCTCCCCCATCCGAGCTCCGCAGGTTGCGACCCTTCGCCGGCGAAACCTTCCACCGACCAGGTGTTCACGAACTCCCCCACACGCTTCGGCACGTTCGACGTCTGCGTGTCGCGCTCGGCGATGTGGATCACCTTGACGCCGAGCTGCATGGCGAGCTTCGCCCAGTCGTCTCGCGAAGCGGGCTTCGCGCTGCCATGACCCGTGTCGCGCGCGACATCGAGCAGGGCCCGCTTGACGAAGCTCGACACCCAGCCGGGGTTGGCGCCGTGGGTCGGCATGATGGTCGGTCCCGCGGCGTGATTGCGCCGCAGATCGAGCGCTGCCTCGCGCATCGCGTAATTCGAGCGCAGCGAGGGTGACAGCGAGGTGTCCGTGTAGCCACCTGCCCAGGGCTCGATGCAACCGTCGAGATACATTGTCCCGCGCTCGAAGCACAGTTCCATGAGCGCAACCGAGGAGACGTCGACGGAGAGGTTGAGGAGGAAGTCGCCTTTTGATATCCGGGGAATCAGGACGTCCCGGAAGTTCTGACGGGTGAGCGGCGAAATCTCGAAGGAGATGCCATAGCGAGTGGCTTCGGCGTGGCCGCGCTCGTCGGCCGTGATGATGCTGATCTGCTCCGGTTTCAGATCGATATGGCGCAGGATGAGGGGAAGCACCCCTTGGCCGACGCTGCCGAAGCCGACAAAAAGAAGTCGACCGGAGAACGTGAGCTTTTTGATTTCGTAACCCTTGCCTTTGAGTTGGTTGAGGTAGATCGGCCAATTCGAGCGGGCGAGTATAGCATCCTGCCGCAATGCAGCGAACTCGCCGGGCAACCGACCCGGCAAGCGGTCGGAGGGAACGCTCGGTCCCCTCGATTGCCGGGCTCCGGGGCGATGACTCCCCTCGGCGCACCGGGGTTCTCGTTTCGCCGCGACTGCGGCATACTCTCGGCGCCCAGTGGCTTCGAAAGTCGGGTTGCAGGCACCCGCGACGAGCATGCTTGCTGCACCGCATGGAAGTTGCATGACGGGTCGCCCGAAGCGGACCATGCGGCAAAGCAGGGCGCCTTCGAGATCCGCCTTCCACCCCAGCAACAGAGATCAAGGAGTACCCGTGAGCCAATCCTCCGGCAACGAACCTCCGCGGCGGCGACGCTTTCTCAAGGCAATCGCCGGTGCTGCCCTTGCCATGCCGGCGCTCGGTCTGCCCGGCGTCGGCCACGCCTACGCGAGCTATCGGCAGGCAAGTCGACTCGCTTTCGAGCACACGCACACCGGGGAGCGCATCTCGCTGGTGTACCGCCTGGAGGGAACGTACGTTCCTGCTTCGCTGAGGTCGCTCGACTATTTCCTGCGCGATTTCCGGACCGGTGATCAACACCGGATCGACCCCGAGTTGCTGGACATCCTTTCCAGCCTGTCGGCAGTGACTGGCAGCAAGGCACCGTTCCAGGTCATTTCCGCTTACCGCTCGGCGCACACGAACGCCATGCTCCGCGAGCGCGGAAGAGGTGTGGCCAAGTCGAGCCTGCACCTGGAGGGACGCGCGATCGACATCCGACTCGCCGATGTGCCGCTGGCAGATCTGCGCGATGCCGCCTTGAGCCTCAAGGCGGGCGGCGTCGGCTATTACCCCGGACCGGAGTTCGTCCACGTCGATACCGGGCGCATTCGCGCCTGGTAGTTGGCCGCCGGCGGGCACCTTCCGCCGGCACGCCCTCAGAACGGCAGCAGTTTCTTCAGCGCGTCGACGCCTTCCTTCACCGGGTCGACGGGCCTCGAACCCGCACCGCTTTCCTGCTCGGGCGCACCCGCAGGCGGCGCGACACCGCGCTCGCTGCCTCCGCCGTGGCGCATCATCGCATCGCCCATCCCGAGGAACGCCATGCCCTCGGACTTGACGCGCACCTTGGCGGTCCAGATCGGCTCCCAGTTCGCTTTCGCGTCGGCGGGCCGCGGCGGGTACGCGAGGTTGAGTTCTTCGCCGTAGGCGATCATGCGCACCATCGTCCCTTCAGAGCCTTCGAAGATGCCTTTCGGGATCGCGCAGGTCTGCGTACTCGGCGGCAGGATCACTTTCTCGGTGATCAGCTTGCGGACGAAATCATTCGGCAGGTAGCTCATGAGGCCGAAGCCCGAGTCCTGCACTTCGCTCGAGGTCCAGACGATCATCTCGCCGTTGGCCGAACGGTGGCCGAGCGCCATCAGGAAGTAGCCCGTCGCGGTGGGAATCGCCTGCCATTCGAGTCGGACCGACTCCGCGGGCGAGCCCTGCGCCACGAGTTGCACCGGAGCCATGAAATCCTGCTGCTGTCCGAGCTTGAACTTGATCTCCGGCGTGTAGTTGCCGTGGACGAGGTGATCACCCTGCAGCGAGGCGCCAGCGGGTACCGGTCGGTTGTCCTGCTGGTTCGGCCAGACTGCCCGGCCGGGTCCCCACGGTCCCCGCTCCGGCGCGCTGCGGCCCTTCATCGTCTGGCCGAACTGCACGAGGGACATCTTTTCGGTATCGGCGACCTTGGGCTGGCCCGGACGGACGGCCTCCCCGCAGCCCCAGTAGAACAGCATGCGCGCCTTCGGCTTCTCGATCTTCCCCGGTGTTCCTTCCTCCTCCGGTGAAGGGGTTTTCTTCTCGACGGTGGGCAGCACCAGCGGAAGCGTCGGGCCCATGTTGAGCGCCTGCGGAATGTCGTGAGTCGCCTCGGGCGAGGCAGGTTTCGCGTTGCGTGAATAGAGCCAGAGGTTGAGGGACTGCTGCGGCCCTCCGGCCATTCCCATCATCGAACCGACGATGCCGCCAAGACCGCCCGGCATGCCGGGAATGCTTGAGTTGTTGGTGGCGACATCGACCCAGTACTGTGCCTGAGGCGCCTTGGTGTCGGCGGCGGCGACCAGAGGAAACGCTGAGATTGCGGCAACGGCAATGCGGGACTTCACGAACGACATCGGATGGGCTCCTCAGTGACGAAGGGACGGCAATGGCGGAGCCGAAGTCTACCGCAGCAAACCGGGCGGTCGAGCGTGGTGGCGCATGGGCGGCAGGAGGAACGCGGGTCCGAACGGGAGAACCGCAGCACCGATGCTGCGAACAGGCAGCAGGCGGCTGTTTCCGGTTTCGGGAGCCTGCGATCGCCTTCGACGGCGCTGCCGCGAGCATGCACCCTTTGCAATGTGCATCAACGCGAGGCCAGTCGTGTGCTCGCGACCTTGTGTGCGCCGTCCTCGGCGAGCGGATAACTAGCGCATCAGTGCGGCGAGTCGTGTCGCCCCGAGCAATCCGTCGGCTACATCGTCACTCCCAGCAAGCAGTGCGCGATACGTTCGCAGATCCTCCTGATCCATCGCGAACGGGACGGCGTGCTCGTAAAGCGCCCGGGGCTGGGCGCCAAGCACCAGCACCGTGCCGAGACCGGCGTACAGATAGCGGTTGCTGAACGCTTCCCGCAACGCGACGAAGGTCGGCTCGCCGGTGCAATGACCCGGTGCGATGTAGGCCACCTTCCACGTGTCGCGCAGCGCGCTCGTGACCTTGGCGATGGCATCGTCCTGGGCCACCACGAGATGGAACCCGCCGGCGATCATGTGGACGCGCTTGTTGCCGCTCGCCGTACTGGCGGCCTCGACGATGTTGAGAATGCCCGGATGCGAGCACCCGACGACCAGCACGAGGCCTTCCGGCGTATTGACGGCGAGCGAGATCTCCTTCAGCTCCTTCGTGCCGGGGACGTCGGAGACGAGCGCGATCAGCCAGATCCCCGGTGCGACCTCGGTCGTCTTGTCGATCAGCTCGAAATTGCCGCCGGGCCAAGCGGTGCCGAACACCATGGTCTGGGGCGGTGCGCCGTCGTAATAGCGTTGATCCGCCGGTAGCGAATCGGCCTTGCGGTAGAAGCTGCTCGGCAGCGAAGAACCATAGACGGGATCCGCTACTTCTTGTACCCGACGTAGTAAATGCCGATGACCTTGCCGGAGGCGTCCTTGATCGGCTCGTAGCCGGTGATGTACGGCACTTCCAAGATGGTCACTTCACCATAGAAGGGTTCGCCCTTGTTGATATTGACGATCGCCTTGCCTTTGGGATCGAGGATGGTTCCGGTTGCCCGCCCGCTCCCGTCCGGCTTCGGCACATTCGTGGACACGCG
>JAEUMW010000235.1 GCA_016791345.1 Betaproteobacteria bacterium
GCCTGGCAGACGGTGAGTCGCACCCTCGGCCTCGACGGGTTCGATGCGGCGCAGGGGCGTGTCGCCGATGCCGTGCGCAGTTCGCCGCACGTGGTGCTGGTGTCGGAGTGGGACACGCACTACGGGCGCGAATTTCCCAACATCATGCGCGACGCGCTGCTGGCAGACGTCGCGGACACGAAGATTCGCGAGTCGGTGTGCCCGACGGAGCGCATGGTCGGCGGCGGCGACGCGGGCGACGACTGCCCGATCCATTACTACGCCTACATGATGGGGCTCGATGGCCAGCTGCCGCGCGCGGGCGAGGTGCGCGAGACATCGCCGCCAGCGGACAAGTCGGACAAGCAGCGGGAGCGCGGACGCGAGGTCGAGCGGCCGGTCGGCGCGGCTCAGCTCGACTACCTGCGGCGGCTCTCCGAGAAGATCGTCGCGCTCGATGCGCGGCTGCGCAGCGAGGGCAACCGCGTCGGCGCAGTCGGCGTGCTCGGCACGGACCCGTACGACAAGCTGCTGGTGATGCAGGCGCTGCACCCCTCGCTGCCTGAGGCCATTTTCTTCACCACCGATCTGGATGCGGCCTATCTGCATCCGACCGAGGTCAAGCGCGGCACGAAGAACCTCGTGGTGACCTCCGCCTTCGGTCTCATGCTGGATGAGCGCTGGCAGGGCAGCATCCTGCCGTTTCGGGACAGCTATCAGACGGGGACGTTTCTCTCCACGATGCTGGCCCTGGGCACGCGGCGCGGCGACGACCCGGCACTCGCGCGAGGTCTGGCGACACCGCGCATCTACGAGGTGGGCGCGAGCTCGGTGGTGGACCTGAGCCCGTTCGCGGCGGACTGCCCGAGAGGGGCGTGCGCGACGATTCACCCGCCGCGCGAACTGCCCGAATTCAGGGCACGCAGCGTGACCGCGTTCGTCTTCGCGTGCCTGGTGCTGCTGGTACTTTTCGCCTTCGGCTTTCGCCAGATGCAGCACACACTCGCCATGCTCGGCCCCGCCGTGAGGTCGCGCCCGGTCGTGTCCGTGCTTGCGCTGGTCGCGCTCATGCTGGTCGTGGGCTTAAGCCTGCGCGCGCTGCAGGACGCGACCGCCGAGCCGTGGGCGGTGGCCAATGGCGTGAGCATGTGGCCGACGCAGATCCTGCGGCTGGTGACGCTGGTGCTAACGTGGCTCATGCTGGTCAAGGGCTGGCGCGACCTCGTCGCGAGCAACGCGGCGCTCACGCAGGACTTCCTGCTCGTGGGCGATGCGACACGGCCGGCACCGCCGCACCACGCGGGCGCAGGTGCGATCCGCGGTCGCTGGCGGCTCCTGCGCGCCGTGGTCCACGACCGGTTCCGCCCGTGGCAGCCGGACGAAGCCGCCTACCGGCTGGAGGCGCGGTCCGTGAGCGAGATCTGGAACGCCTACGTCCAGCCGGCCGCGCTCGCAGACCGCCTGTGGCTGCTGGCGGTGCCGATCGTGCTCTATCTCACCTTCACGTTCATCCTGTTCCAGGTCTTCGGCTGGCCGGCGCGCCCCTATCGGGGGTCGTTCATCCAGATCCTCGATTCGACGATGATCGTGCTCTGCTCAGTAAGCTTCTTCCTGCTGCTCTTCTTCGTGATCGAGGAGACGCGCCGCACCTGCGCCTTCGTGCGGCGCTTGAGTCAGCCGTCGCGGTGGCCGCCCGAGGCGCTGGAGAAATTCGGTCAGCGGCCGGGGCTGGCGGACTCCGCGTCGATCCATCCGGATCTCGTCGCCTACCTGGAGGACTGGGTCGAGGTGGACCTCATCGGGCGCCGCACGGAGGTGGTGACGCGCCTCATCTATTACCCGTTCGTCATCGTCACGCTGCTC
>JAEUMW010000236.1 GCA_016791345.1 Betaproteobacteria bacterium
CCCGGTGTCCGTGATGCGTCCGTCGGCGAAGCTGTGGATGACGCCGCGCGGGCCGAACTTCTTCTTGAACTCCGGATCTTTCGGGTAGTTCTCGTTCTCCGGCTCCTCCTCGGCGTTTAGGTGATAGAGGTTGCCGAAGAATTCGTCGAAGCCATGGTTGGTCGGCAGCGTGCTGTCGGCGTCGCCGAGGTGATTCTTGCCGAACTGCCCGGTCACGTAGCCCTGCGCCTTGAGCAGCGTGGCGATGGTCGGATCCTCCTTCTTCATACCCTCGGGCGCGCCGGGCAGACCCACCTTGGTGAGACCGGTGCGGATCGGCGACTGGCCGGTGATGAACGCGGCGCGGCCCGCGGTGCAGCTCTGCTGCCCGTACCAGTCGGTGAAGGTCGCACCCTGGCGGGCGATGCTGTCGATGTTCGGCGTGCGGTAACCCATCATGCCCATGTTGTAGGCGCTGACGTTGAACTGGCCGATGTCGTCGCCCCAGATGATGAGGATGTTGGGTTTCTTCTTGCCTTGCGCCCCGGCCTGCGAGGCGAGCGCCAGCGTACCCAGGATGAGCGCGCAGAGCAGGGCGAGGATGCGCAGAATGATGATCATGGCAAGTCTCCTCCAGGCGGCGGGGGGTGCCGTTGTCGCGTTTCCGCCGGCGCCTCGAATACTAGGAGCCGTCGGCGGGTGGACCTGTCGGCCTCGCGACAAGTTCGCGGGAAAAACCCCGAATCCGACACAGCGGTGGGGTGAGGGCATAATTCGGAATGGCAACGGGAGGGGTGGAAGGAAATGGGCGGTGACAAAGCGCTGGAGATTCGTCGGTTCCTGAGGTCGGGTGAGTGGTTCGGCGGTCTCCCGGACGCGCTGCAGGAACTCATCCTCGAGCACTCCGTGGTGCGCAGATACGCCAAGGGACAGGTGATCAGCCTGGAAGGTGGCGTGTCCAAGGGCTTGTTTGCCCTGCTCGAGGGGACGGTGCACGTCGTTCGCTCCATCGGTGATGGAGACGAAGGGCTGATCCACGTATGCGAGCCCGGCTTCTGGTTTGCCGAGTACGCATTGCTCAGCGGCAAGGCCACCGTGGGCAGCTTTCTCGCGCACTCTCGCGCCAAGGTGCTGCAGTTACCCAAGGCGCAGTTCGATCGCATCGTCGCTGAGGAGCCGCGCTACTACGAGGCATTCGCGAGGCTCGCCCTGAGCCGCTATGCGATCCTGGTGCGCATGCTGGCCGAGGTCCGCGACCTCGCCGTGGAAGTGCGGCTGCGGGATCGGCTCGCCGTGATGGCGCAGATGCGCAGCGAAGAGCTGCCGCAGCCGGGTGCGGTCACGCTCACCCTCTCCCAGGCCGATCTCGCGCGCATGATCGGCATCTCGCGGCAGACGCTCAACGCACTGCTGCGCAAGCTGCAGCGCGCGGGGCTGATCGAGGTCGGTTTCCGCTGCATCCGCGTCCCCGACGCCGAGCATCTGTCGGACATCAATGCAACGAAGCCCGCGCCCTCCGCGGTCCGCGTACGACCGGGCCGCGCCAGCGAACCATTGCGGGCGCCGGACGATCGCATGGACTGATGGTCGGTCGACCGGACTGGCTCACGCGGCAGGTGGCGGCGTGGGCGTTCTACGACGTTGCGAGTTCCACCTTCGCCGGCCTGGTGCCGGTGTTCTTCGGTCTTTTCTTCGTCACGGTGGTCGCGGCCGATCGCCCCGGGGCGCAGGGTCAGTGGGGCATGATCGCCGCGCTGGCGCTTCTCGTCGCGGGCGCGCTGGCACCGCTCTATGGTGCGCTGGCCGACCGCCGCGAGCGCCTGCCCGGGCTCCTCGCCGGGGCGACCGCCTTGTGCGTCGCGGCCACGCTGGCGATGCCGCTCGCAGATCGCGGCAAGATGCTGCTGGCCGGCATCCTGTTCGTTGCGGCGCAGGTCGGGTACACGCTCGCCGCTGCTCTTTACGATTCGCTTCTCGTCCGCATCGCGCCGCGCACGCACGTCGGGCGCGTGTCCGGGTTCGGCTGGACCGTCGGATTCACGGGCGGTATCGGCGCGCTGCTCATGGCTCTGTGGGTGATGCGCGGCGTGCCGCCCGAAGTGCAGGCGGCGCGGCTCGGCCTGACGTTCGCGATCGCGGGCATCCTCTACGCTGCATTCGCGGTTCCGGCGTTGCTGGGGCTGCGCCGCTGCCACCCGGTGGCGACTGCACTGGAAGCCGGCCGGGGCGGCGGCGCGTACGCTGCCGTCATCGGGACGCTCCGCCAGTGGCGGCGCCACCGCGAGGTCTTCCGCTTCCTCATCGGCTACTACCTGCTCAACGACGTGCTGGTGACCGTCCTCTTCTTCATTGCGATCATTCTGCAGGCGCGGTTCGGGCTCACCATCGAGGGATTGCTGTGGCTCGTGCTGCTCTACCATGCCATCGCGCTGCCAGCGACACTCGCGTTCGGTCATGCTGCGGACGGCTGGGGGCAACGGCCCGCGATCTTCGTCATGATCGGCATCCTCGGCACAGCGCTCCTGCTGCTAGCATTCGGCCGCAATACCGCAACGCCGGTCGCCGTGGTCGCGCTGCTGGGTCTCGTGTACGGCTCGCTCCAGGCGGTCTGCCGGTCGCTTTTCGCGCTGCTCGTCGCGCAGGAGAAGTCGGGGGAGATGTTCGGCTTCAACGCAGTGGCGGGGCGGCTCTCCGCGGCCCTCGGCCCGCTCGCCTTCGGCGCGGTATCGGCAGCCACGCAGAGCGAAACGGTGGCGCTCGTGTCACTCCTGATTTTTCTCGCCGCGGCGTCGGCGCTCTTTCGCTCGCTGCGCGTGCCGGCAAGGTCGCACGAGGTCGACGCACCCGAACTCCTGTAACGACGGTCGCATACCTTAGAGTGTTGCCTTGCCTGTCGCGCAGGCGACAAGCCGCGCACCGCGGAGGTGATAACGTGCGTCTGCCACAAGCCCGGCGACGTATCGTCGGCGGGTGCGACGCGGCGCCTTGAGTGCTTTCACCGTGGCTTGGTGCTACACTCCGCCGACTTTTTTTGAGGCTTCGCAGGAGAGCGCGATGAACTTTGAAGAGATCTACAACAGCGTCGGCCCGCAGCTCGTGAACTTCGGCCTCAAGGCCATCGGCGCGATCGCGGTCTGGATCGTCGGCCGCTACCTCATCCACCTGGCAGTGCGTCTGCTCACGGCCGGACTTGCGCGGCAGCAGTTCGATCCGACGCTGCTGCGCTACGTCGGCAGCATCGTCAGCGTCACGCTGAACATCGTTCTGGTCATCGCGATCCTCGGCTATTTCGGGGTCGAGACGACTTCGTTCGCGGCGCTAATCGCCGGTGCCGGTGTCGCGATCGGCGCGGCCTGGGGCGGGCTGCTCTCGAACTTTGCCGCGGGGGCGTTTCTCATCGTGCTGCGACCGTTCAAGGTCGGTGATTACGTCATGGCGGGTGGCGTCGAGGGCACGGTGAAGGAGATCGGTCTTTTCGCGACCACGGTTCTCAAACCGGACAACGTGACGGCATTCGTCGGCAACAACAAGATCTTCAGCGACACGGTGCAGAACTTCTCGGCGAGTCCCTTCCGTCGCGTCGAGCGGCTCGCGCAGCTCGCGCATGGCGTCGACCCGCACGACGCAATCACCCGGCTCAGGACGGCGCTCGCGAAGATCCCGAACATCACGCAGGATCCGGCACCGGATGTCGAGATCATCGACTTCAACGAGCGCGGACCGGTGCTCGCGGTCCGCCCCTACACGCACACCGATCACTACTGGCAGGTGTACTTCGACACCAACCGGGTCATTACGGAAACGTTCGGCGCCGCCGGCTATCCGGTGCCCGAAGCGCACGTCCACTACAGCACGCAGCAGAAGCTGGCGTAGGCCCGCGCCCGGCCGCTACTGCATCGTCTTGCGGCTTCCCGCCCGTCCCAGCCCGGGCAGCCGCAGGGCGGGTGAGGCCACGTCGACGCCGAGCGACAGCCCCAGGAGATTCACCTCCACGCCTTCTTCGGCGGCGATCAGCACACCGGCGACGCCGAGCAGCGAAGCCTGGACGCCGGTGCCGCTCGGCGCTGGGCCAAGCGCCGAGGAAAGTGGCACGTAGTCCTTGCCGATGGCATTGGCCGGCAGATCCAGCCGCAACTCGGGGACGCTGCGCGCGATATGCGCAGTGAACGTGTTGCTGTTCGGCCCCGGCCAGGTCCGGTAGCGATCGACGAAGGGATAACTTTTCACCGCGGCCTCGACGCGGTCGATCGTCGCCTCCACTCCGGCGCCGCGACGGTCGAGCAGAATCTCGGGCCGGTTGTCGAACCAGAGCCCGTCGGGCGGCGCGTAGTTCACATGCACGAAGGGCGCGCCATGCCAGCCCACCACGTCATAGCGGGTGAGCGACTCGGCGTCTGTGCGCTTGACGACGATCCACGTGTGTACGGCGAACGCACCGCGCCAGCCGTAGGTCGGTGCGGCATAGACCTGGATCACGGGCTCGCGAACGCTCGCCGGGTCGGGCGCGAGCCCGGTGGATGCGCGGGACGCCGCGTACCAGGGTGCAGCCGGGGCGGGATGCGAGGCGACGCTGATCGCGAGGGGCAGGAGGAAGAGGGCAAGGACGAGCAGCAAGGTCTTGAGCGACATGAGCGGTGACAATATTGCCGGGACTGCGCTGGGCGCGCGCACTGCCGACAATCGACAAGATACCCCCGCGGCGTGCGGCCGCGGGGTGAAGCCTGCAGCAAAAATCGGATCAGGATCAGCGCATCGCTTCGATCAGTACGTGTCCCTCGCAGCCGTTGGGCGGACGCACGTTGAGGATGTGCGCGATGGTGCGGGCGAGATCGACCGTTTCCGAATCGCCGTACTTGCCAGCCTTGACCCAGTTCGGACCGTACATGGCGAGCGGCACGTTGGCGTCGTAGGCCCAGGGCGAGCCGTGGGTGGCCGCGTAAGCGAACGGCTTCGCGAAAAGGTACCGGTTCGGCTTGTTCATGACCACGATGTCGCCGCTGATCTGCTGATGCCACGCGAGCGACCTGCTTCGCCATCTGTTCGAGTTGCGGCGTGAACACCGCTTCCACACCCGGATAAGTACGCAAGAATTCCTGTGCGGCCTTCTTGACTTCCACGCGGTCCAGCTTGCGCGATGCGACGAGGTCGTAGTCGATGTAGAGCGTCGGATTCCACCAGACCGTGGCGTACTTGCCTTCGCCGAACCTCTGCCCGAGCGCCGCGTTGGTGGCGACGATTATCTTGTCCGGATCGATGCGGAACACACCGTCGGATCGGCGCCCGCCGCGACCGCCCGCGGGCAGATCGACCGGCTCATTTAATCACGGCCGTGCGGGGCAGGAAGGAAGACGCGGAGGTGGCTTGGCGCGAGGCGCGTGCGGCTAGCTGGCCGCCCACTCGCGCAGCGTCTTGCGGTGCACCTTGCCGGTCAGCCCGCGCGGCAGGTCCGCGAGAAACGTCACGCGCTCGGGAATCTTGTAGTCCGCAATCCGCCCTGCGGCAAAGCGGAGGAGCTCCTGCGCCGTGACGACGGTCCCGCTTTTCAGCACCACGAAGGCGGCAACGATCTCCCCCAACGATGGATGCGGCGCGCCGACGACGCCCACCTCGCGCACGGCGGGGTGCCGAGCCAGGGCTGACTCCACCTCGATGGGAGAAACGTTGGACCCGCCGCGGACGATGATCTCCTTGCGGCGGCCGACGAACCAGTAGTAACCCGCCGCGTCCCGATACCCGAGATCGCCGGTGTGGAGCCAGCCCTCTCGCAGCGCGCCTGCCGTTGCTTCCGGATCTTCCCAGTAGCCGATCGTGAGCGCGTCGCTCTTCACCAGAATCTCACCCGTCTCGCCATGCGCAACGTCGTTCCCGTCTGCATCCACCACCCGCAGGCGCATGCCCACCGACGGCTGGCCGATGGAGCCCGTGCGGTTTTCGATGCCGGGCCGGTTGAGCGCGTAGGGAATCACTTCCGTCATGCCGCAACCCTCGTACAGTTCGACGCCGAGCGTGTCTTGCACTCTGGCAGTCAATGCCTGGGAAACCGCATCGCCGCCGGCGAGGCAGTACTTCAGGGAAGCAAGGTTTCGCGATGCGCCGACCGCGTGACTCGACAGCGTGTCGAACATCACCGGCAGGCCGTACAGGTGCGTGACGCGATAGCGGTCGATCAAGGTCAGGACATGGGCCGCGTCGAAGGTCGGCGTGGCGAGCACGGTGGCGCCCACGGCGAGCGGCGAGAGCAGTTGCAGGGTATATCCGAAGATGTGGCTCATCGAGAGCATGCCCAGCACGACGTCGTCCGGGCGCAGGAGCACCGCTCCCGCGTAGTTCTCCACCGTGCTGACGAGGCTGCGATGCGTGTGGGTCACGCCCTTCGGTCGAGCGGTCGTGCCCGAGGTGTAGAGAATCGCAGCGACGTCATCGGGACTGGCGGCGAGCGCGACGTCCGCTTGCCCGCGGTCGATCAAGGCTTCGAACGGCTCGCAGTCGGATGTGTTCGGCCCGACCACGAAGAACGCCTTCGTGTGCGCGAGATCCGGTCGCACCGATTCCAGACGGCCGTACAGGTCGCCATGGACCACGCACAGGCACGCGCGGCAGTGATCGAGAATGTAGGCGAGCTCGGGGCCTTTCAGCCGCACATTCATCGGTACCGCGATGGCTCCGATCGTGAGGCACGCGAGGTTGAGGAACACGAGCTCCGGGCTGTTGGGTAGCAGAAAGGCGACGCGGTCGCCGCGCCGAACCCCCCGCGCACGCAGGCCCGCCGCGACACCGTCGGTGACGCGTTCCAGTTCACCATAGCTCCAGGCGCGATCATCGAAACGCAATGCCACGCGTTCGGGACAGCGGCGACCCGCCTGTCGAACCAGATGGATGAGCGACACGTTTTTCATACCGTCCTCCTTTGCGGATCGTCGTTGCGCTGCGCGTTTTGCTGCAGCTCGGGAGGATTTACGTGCCAGTCGCAGCTTCGGATGCGGCATCAGTGGCATGCCCCGGGGCCGAGGTGCCACGATGCAATATAATGCCGGCTGCGTTCCCATGCCCGTTACCGGGTCTTTCGGGGTCGCAATGCCGACGCCCCATTCAGAGAAGGCGCGGCGCAGAATCTCTCCCATCGATCCGAATCGGCCTGCCGGTCATGCCAACGACGATTACCCACGGACTGGTGCTGGTGACAGGGGCGAGCGGCTTCGTCGGCTCGGCGGTGGTGCGCGCGTTGCTGTGCGCCGGTTACGCGGTGCGCGCGCTGGTGCGCAGCACGAGTCCGCGCGACAACCTGGCCGGTCTGGACGTCGAGGTCGTGACGGGCGACATGCGCGAGCCGGGTTCGGTCGATCGCGCGATGGCAGGCGCCCGCTACCTCATGCACGTCGCCGCGGACTATCGCCTGTGGTGCGTGGACCGCGACGAGATCACCCGCAACAACGTGGAAGGCACGCGGACCGTGATGGAAGCGGCAGTGCGCGCCGGTGTGGAGCGTGTCGTGTACACGAGCAGCGTAGCGGCGCTCAAGCTGCGGCCGGACGGACAGGCCGCGGATGAGGCGATCCCGCTCGCCGGGACTTCCGCAGTCGGCGCCTACAAGCGGAGCAAGGCAGTCGCGCAGGACCTCGTAACGCGCATGATTGCGTGCGATGCGCTGCCGGCGATCATCGTCAATCCGTCGACGCCGATCGGCCCCCGCGACATCCGGCCGACGCCGACGGGCAGGATCATTCTCGAAGCGGCCATGGGCCGCATGCCCGGTTACGTCGACACCGGTCTCAATCTGGTTCACGTCGATGACGTGGCCGCAGGGCACGTGGCCGCACTGGTGCAGGGGAAGGTCGGGGAGCGTTACATCCTCGGCGGCGAGAACGTGCTGCTTGCCGACATGCTGCGCGACATCGCGCTGCTCGTCGGCCGCCGGCCGCCACGGCTGTGCATGCCGCGGCGGCTGCTCTATCCGGCCGCTGCCGTGGCCGAGATGATCGCCACACGCACCGGGCGCGAGCCGTTCCTGACGCTCGACGGATTGCGCATGTCGCGGCATCGCATGTTCTTCACGAGCGCGAAGGCCGTGCGCGATCTCGGCTTCCAGGCGCGGCCGTATGCGGAAGGACTGCGCGATGCGGTCGAGTGGTTCCGCGGCGCCGGTCGCCTGAAGTAGATCGGCAAGCCCTCACCAACCCTTCCGGCCGAAGCGGAGTCGACGTTTGCGAGCGCTGATCACACGGGTGGTGGAGACGTGCGCGCGCCATCCCTGGCCGGTGCTCGTCCTCGGTGCGGTGCTGGGGACGCTCGCGTCCATCTACGCCGCGCGCAACCTCGCGATCGACACCGACATCGCCACCATGATCTCGCCGGACCTGCCGTGGCGGCAGCGCGAGATCGACTTTCAGCGCAGCTTCCCGCAGCGCCTCAAGGTGATCGCCGTCGTCGTCGATGCCACGACGCCGGAGCTGGCGGAGCAGGCCACCACCACGCTCGCCGCGCGCCTGGCCGGCGAGACGGAAACCGTGTCGGCGCTCAGGCGGCCCGACGGCGGGCCGTTCTTCAATCGCGCGGGACTGCTCTTCGCGCCCACCGAGGAAGTCGCGCGCACGACGCAGCAGATGATCGCCGCACAGCCGCTCCTGGGAACGCTCGCTGCCGATCCGAGCCTGCGTGGTGTCATGGATGCGCTCGTGCTGGTGCTCGAAGGCGTGCAGCACGGGCAGATTCCGCTCGACTATCTGGCCGCGCCGCTGTCTGCCTTCGCTCAGGCGTTCGCTGCCATCGATGCGGGACAGATGCCGGACTTCTCGTGGCGCACGCTGATCATGGGCCGCAAGGCGGATCCGCGCGAGCTGCGCCGCTTCATCCTGGTCGAACCGAAGCTGGATTTCGGCGCCCTGCAGCCGGGGGCGCGCACTGTCGCCGCGATCCGGCAGGTCGTGGCCGAGTCGGATTTCGGTGCCGATCCACGGGTTCGCGTGCGTCTCACCGGCCCCGTCCCGCTCGCCGACGAGGAGTTCGCCACGCTCGCCGAAGGTGCGGCGTTGAACGGCGCCGTGACGCTGCTGGTGGTGGTGGCGCTCCTCTGGCTTGCGCTGCATTCCGGGCGCATGATCCTGGCGATCCTGCTGAGCCTCGCCGTGGGCATGGCGATCACCGCCGCCTTCGGGCTGAAGGTGTACGGCGCGTTCAATCTCATCTCGGTCGCCTTCGCCGTTCTCTTCGTCGGCCTGGGCGTCGACTTCGGCATCCAGTTCTGCGTCTGCTACCGCGCGAAGCGACACCTGCACGACGACCTCACGCTGGCGCTGCGCGATGCCGCAACGGAAGTGGGGCCGCCGCTCGCGCTCGCAGCGGCGAGCACTGCAGCGGGTTTCTACGCCTTCCTGCCGACGCACTACCGCGGTGTTTCCGAACTGGGCCTCATTGCGGGGACCGGCATGATCGTGGCCTTCGTCGGCTGCATCACGTTGCTGCCGGCGCTGATCGCAGTGCTGCGCCCGCGTGGCGAGCGCGAGGCGGTCGGCTATGCGGCACTGGCGCCGCTCGATTGCTTCCTGCGAAGCCGGCGCTTCGCGGTGCTCGGCTGCGCCCTGCTGGTGTCCGTAGGCAGCTTGCTGCTGCTGCCGCGACTGCGCTTCGACTTCAATCCGCTGAACCTGCGCAGCCCGCACGCCGAATCCGTGTCGACGCTGCGCGATCTCATGCAAAGTCCTGACACGACGCCGAATACGGTCGAGGCAATCGCGCCGAATCTGGACGCCGCGGTGGCGCTGTCGAGAGAGCTGTCCGCATTGCCGGAGGTCAATCGCGTGTTGTCGCTCGCGAGCTTCGTCCCCGATCAGCAGGAGGCAAAGCTCGCGCTGATTGCCGATGCTGCGATGTTGCTCGATCCGGCGCTCAACCCCCTGCAGGTGAAGCCGCCGCCGACCGATGCGGAAGTCGTGCAGGCGATGCTGCAGGCGGCGCGGGCACTGCAACGGGCGGCGCAGGCGTCACCTGCCGATGCGGCGGCGGCGGATGCCGAGCGCCTCGCAAAAGCGCTCACGGTCACGGCGCAGGCCGATGCCTCGGTGCGTGAGAGCGCGCGCGCTGCGTTGATCCCCGGATTGCTGGTGACGCTCGAACAGTTGCGTGCGGCTCTGCAGGCCGAGCCCGTCACGGTGGAGAGCCTGCCGGCCGACCTCAGGCGCGACTGGCTCACGCCCGACGGCCGTGCGCGGATCGAGGTGTTCCCGAAGAGCCGGGTCGACGACAACGTGGGCCTCGCGCGTTTCACCGAGACGGTGCGCCGGATCACGCCGGATGTCACCGGCTTCACGGTGGGCATTCAGGAATCCAGCCACACCATCGTGCAGGCATTCCTGCAGGCAGGCTCCTGGGCGCTGTTGTCCATCACCGCGCTGCTCGCCATCACGCTGCGCCGGGTGCCCGATGTGCTCCTGACGCTCGCGCCGCTGCTGCTCGCCGGGCTGGTGACGCTGGCGACCTGCGTGCTGATCGACCTGCCGCTCAATTTCGAGAACATCATCGCGCTCCCGCTGCTCTTCGGCATCGGGGTGGCCTTCAGCATCTATTTCGTGATGGCGTGGCGCAGGGGCGTGGAAGAGCTGCTGCCTTCCAGCCTCACACGGGCGGTGATCTTCAGCGCGCTCGCGACGGGGACGGCGTTCGGCAGCCTGTGGTACTCGCATCACCCCGGCACCGCGAGCATGGGCAAGCTGCTGGCGCTCTCGCTCGCGTTCACGCTCGCCACCTGCCTGCTCTTCCTGCCCGCGCTGCTCGCGAGTGTGCGCAGGGTGCGCTGACGGACCCCGCGTGGCGAAGGCGAGCCATCGCGCTTCCAATCGGTCTGCCTCGCGCTGCCTGCGGCACAAGGCGGCGGCGCTTGCGTGCATTGCGCTGGCGGGGTGCTCGACGGTAGGGGGAACACGCGACGACGGCAACGACGATCCGCTGGAGCCGATGAACCGCGTCGTCTTCAACGCGAACGACGTGGTCGACACGAACGTCATCCGCCCGCTCGCCGACGGCTACCGGCGCATCGTGCCGGAGGCGGTGCGCGATGCGATCCGGGCCTGCCTCGACAATCTGCAGGAACCGCGGATATTCGTGAACAACGTGCTGCAGTTTCGGCTCGACGCGGCCGCAGTGACGCTGGCCCGATTCTCCTTCAACTCCACGTTCGGCCTGGCGGGACTCATCGACGTCGCGAGTCCGAACGGCCTGGCGCGGCAGACCGGCGATTTCGGGCAGACGCTCTACCGCTGGGGAGTGGGCAGCGGACCGTATCTCGTGCTGCCGTTCTTCGGCCCGTCGAACTTCCGCGACGCCTTCGGCTTTGGCATGGATATCGTCGCGATGCCTCCCGCGCTGCTGCTGGACGACGGTACCGGGATCTGGATCAACGCTGGCGTGTACGTGTTGAGCGGCTTCGATCTGCGCTCGCGCAACATCGAGCAGCTCGATCAGATCAAGGCGAATTCGCTCGACTACTACGCGCAGTTCCGCAGCATCGCGCGGCAGTACCGCGAAGCGCAGTTGCGTGCCGCGCGCGGCCTCGCCGACGAGCCGGAAGAACTGCTCGACCCGGAGGCGCCAGCAGAGTAAAGACCTCTAACTCATAGAGTTAAGCCCCCGGCTGTGCCGGGGACTCACCAGGGTTTGACCTTTACGAGGGTCGGCGTGAATTCTGATCTCTGCCAAGAGAAAGGAAATTCACGATGAAAGAGTATCAGAGCCTGAGTCATACGAGGTGGGACTGCAAATACCACGTGGTTTTCATACCG
>JAEUMW010000237.1 GCA_016791345.1 Betaproteobacteria bacterium
GCGGAATGGGTCAGCCCGCCCGGTGCCCTCGGCAAGCGCCCGGCCCACGCGGCGTTGAGCGGCACGCTGCTGTCGCGCCTCGTCGGCACGCAATTGCCCGGCCCCGGCTCGTCGATCGTCGCCGAGTCCCTGCGCTACGCCTATGCCGTGGGTGTCGGCGACAGCGTGACGGTTTCGGTCAAGGTCGTCGAGAAGCGCCCGCAGGGCAACATCGTCGTGCTCGAGTGCAGCGGCGTGAATCAGCACGGCGACCCGGTGCTGACGGGCACGATGGAGGTGTCGGTGCTCACGCAGAAGGTGAGTGTCGCGCGCATGCCGACCGCCACCATCTCGGTGCAGGAGCACGATTCCTACGAGAACATCCTGAAGTTCTGCAGGCACCTGCCTGCGGTCGTCACCGCCGTCGCCCACCCGTGCGATGTGTCGTCCCTCACGGCGGTGATGGACGCCGCGAAGGCGAACCTGATCATCCCCATCCTGGTCGGCCCGTCGGAGCGGATCAGGAAGGTGGCGGCGGATTTCGGCTTCGACATCTCGCAGATGCGCATCGAGAACACGCCGCACAGCCACGCTTCCGCGGCACGCGCCGTGGAGCTCGTGCGCGAGGGCGAGGCGGAAGTGCTGATGAAGGGCAGCCTGCACACCGACGAGCTCATGAGCGCGGTGGTGAGCTCGTCCACGGGCTTGCGCACCGGGCGCCACATCTCGCACGTCTTCATCATGGACGTGCCGACCTACGACAAGCCGCTCTTCGTGACCGATGCCGCGGTCAACATCTATCCGACGCTGGAGCAGAAGGTCGACATCGTGCAGAACGCGATCGACCTCGCCCACGCGTTGCGCATCGAGTGCCCCAAGGTCGCCATCCTCTCCGCCGTGGAGACCGTGACGCCGAAGATCCAGTCGACGCTCGAGGCGGCGGCGCTCTGCAAGATGGCCGACCGCGGGCAGATCACCGGTGGGCTGCTCGACGGACCGCTCGCCATGGACAATGCCATCAGCAAGGAAGCCGCGGAGATCAAGAAGATCGCCTCCCCGGTCGCTGGCGATGCCGACATCCTGCTGGTTCCGGATCTGGAAGCCGGCAACATCCTCGCCAAGCAGCTCACGTTCATGGCCAACGCCGACGCTGCCGGGATCGTGCTCGGTGCGCGCGTGCCCATCATTCTCACCAGCCGTGCGGACAATCTCCATGCTCGCATGGCCTCGTGCGCGGTGGCGGTGGTGCTGGCGCACGCACGCCGCGAGGCGAAGGCTGCGCCGCCGGTCTGAGAGCTGCCCATCGCGAGTCCCGCGTCTCAGGGACTCGGTCCCACATCTCTTGCTCTTATGAATACGAGGAACCGATGAACCTTCCCGCCTACCTCTCTCTCGAGGGCAAGAAAGTCCTAATCACCGGCATCGCCAACGACAGCTCGATTGCCTACGGCTGTGCGCGTGCTATGCGCGAGCTCGGCGCCGACCTCGCCATCACCTACCTCAACGAGAAGGCGAAGCGCTTCGTCGAACCGCTCGCCGCGGGTCTCGGTGCGGAAATCCTCATGCCGGGCGACGTGACGCAGGAAGGCGAGCTCGAAGCCGTCTACGCGGAGATCGGCAAGCGCTGGGGCGTGCTGCATTCCGCCCTGCACTCGATGGCCTTCGCCCCGAAGGAGGATCTGCAGGGGCGCCTCGTCGACAGCTCGCTCGCCGGCTTCCAGCTCGCCATGGACGTGTCGTGTCATTCCTTCGTGCGCATGGCGAAGCTGGCGGAGCCGCTCATGTCGGACGGCGGCACACTCTTCACCATGAGCTATCTCGGCGCCGCCCGGGCGGTGCCCAACTACAACCTCATGGGGCCCGTGAAAGCGGCGCTCGAGGCGGTGACGCGCTATCTCGCGCTGGAGCTCGGACCGAAGATCCGCGTGCACGCCATGTCACCCGGGCCGCTCAAGACCCGCGCCGCGTCGGGGCTCGCGGATTTCGACAAGCTCATGGCGAAGGCAGCGGAGCGTGCCCCGGCGAGGCAGCTGGCGACGATCGATGACGTCGGTCGCTATGTCGCGTTCCTCGCGACCGATGCTGCGCGCGTGCTGACCGGCGATACGCTGTACGTCGACGGCGGCTATCACATCGCCGACTGACCCGGGCCGGGCGAGGCGCAGTCGAGCAGGCGCTGCGCCTCGTCCAGCAATTGCCCGCGCCGGATGAGATCGCGCCGGGCGAAGCGGCA
>JAEUMW010000238.1 GCA_016791345.1 Betaproteobacteria bacterium
TCGAGCTCCAGGAGCTTCCGCGCTTCGAGCTCGTCGAGCAGCTTGCCGAACGAGCTGAACCCGTAATAGGACTCGTTGAAGCCGGGTTTGCGGCGCCGCAGCGTCTGCTTCACCATCGAGCCCCAGATCTTCTCGTCTTCCGCGCGCTCCGAGAACATCGCCTCGACCGTCTCCATGACCAGATCGAGCACATCCTGCTTTTTCTCCTCCTCCGACTTCACGACCTCGGCCGGCTTGGCGTCGGTCACCGCTTCCTCCGCAGTCGCGGCCTTGGGCGCGGCCTTCTTCCGCGTCGCCGCCTTCTTCTTCGGTGCTACGCGCACGAGATCGTCATAGTAGATGAACTCGTCGCAGTTGGAGATCAGCAGATCCGACGTGGAGTTCTTCACGCCGACGCCGATCACGATCTTCGCATTCTCGCGCAGCTTGGACACCAGCGGCGAGAAATCCGAATCGCCCGTGATGAGCACGAAGGTGGTGACGTGGGACTTCGTGTAGCAGAGGTCGAGCGCGTCCACGACCATGCGGATGTCGGCGGAGTTCTTCCCCGACTGGCGCACGTGCGGGATGTCGATCATCTCGAAGGACGCCTCGTGCAGGGCCTTCTTCGCGTCCTTGTAGCGGGCCCAGTCGCAGTACGCCTTCTTGACGATGATGCTGCCCTTGAGCAGCAGGCGTTCGAGCACGCACTTGATGTCGAACTTCTCGTACTTCGCATCGCGCACGCCCAGCGCGACGTTCTCGAAGTCGCAGAAGACGGCCATGTTCTGTGTTTCGGTTGTGGATGTCATTGAATTCCCGTTGACTGCAGTGGAGCCATCCCGTGCCCGTGCGGGCTTCAGGACAAGTACGCCACCGCGAAGATGATGACCATCGCGATCGCCAGCACCAGCTTCGCGAGGCTGCCCGCGATGAAGCCGACCAGCGTGCCCCAGCCGGCTTTGCCCGACCCGGCGACATCCCGCGTGGCGAGATACTGGCCGAGGAACGCGCCGGCGAAGGGGCCGAGGATCAATCCGGCCAGTCCGAAGAAAAGCCCGACCACCGCGCCCAGCGCCGCTCCCGTCACCGCCGCACGCGTCGCTCCAGCGCGCTTCGCGCCGAGGATCGACGCCGCAAAATCGACCAGCAGCGAGAGCGCGGTGAGCACCCCGAGCACGACGAGAGGCACGGTGCCCACGCGCGTGAAGTCGTCGATCCACGCCGCCAGCAGCAATCCCGCGAACACGATCGGCGTGCCCGGAAGCATGGGCACGACGGTCCCGACCACACCGACGATCACGAGCAGGACGGCGAGAATCCAGAGGAGGGTGGGGGCCACGGCCGGAGGGGCGGCGGGGGGGCGTCGCGGGAGCAGACCGGCCGCATGGTAGCATGGCCGGCGTTTTCACCTGCCGTTTCCCCTGGTCTGCCGCGTCGTGCTTTTCGCCTTCTTCGATCGCCTGTCCCCGCGCCGGCAGCGCACCTATCTGGCGAGCGACGCGATCGTCACCGTCGCGCTGCCGTCGGGGCGCGCCACGGCGCCTGCCGTTGCCGCTCTCCGCGCGGCCCTGACTGCCGAGAACCGGCGCGACACCGAGCACGCGGGTCAGGCGCTCCTCGACGAGCTGTGCGCGCGGCTCGGGGTGCCGCCGCTGCGGGTGAAGG
>JAEUMW010000239.1 GCA_016791345.1 Betaproteobacteria bacterium
CATCGGCAAGCGCAAGGTGCCGGCCCCCGCTCGCGAGCAGCTCCCAGGGTGCATCGAGGAAGGCGCGGGCGAGGGCGCTATTGTCCTGCTTGGCGACTGCGAACTCGACTAGTAGTGGCGCTGGGGCGCCCTCCAGGACGCGGTGCAGGAACTGATCCGCGCCGTTGAGCCAGTCGTACAGCTCTTCTCCGAGCGCGAGCAATTCTGTGCTCGCAGGTCTGCCTGCTCGGGCGAGCGTCTGATGGCGCGATCGCCAACTCTCGAAGCGCCCGACATCCTCCGCCTCATTCAGCGGGCGATCCTCCCGCACCTCCACCAGATGACAGCGCAGCGCCAAACCGTGCGAGCCGAGGGAAACAGTGGCGGTGGCACTCATGCGCAGGACCACCAGTCAGGAGGTGGAGGGGCTACCTGCTTGGGCGCCGGAACGGCACTCGCCGCAAGGCCCGGCAGATACTGGGCAAGCGCGTAACGCATTCCTCCCCCGCTTCTTGAATGCCAAGTGCGAATCATGCCAAACGCGAATCGGCAGCGCTGGCATCTTAGCGTGCCGGTATGCCGAACGCCATCAGTCCTTTGACGGATCTCGCTCCGCCCGCAGGGGCGCACGATAGCGTGCCTTCTGCCACAATGACGCCCTTCGAAAACCAAGGAGGAGAAGACCATGGACGTCGAGCCCGCCGACGAACTCAGCCCCGAGCGCATCCTGCAGGTCGGCTTCGCGTTCTGGGGCTCGAAGACGCTGCTCTCAGCCGTCGAGATGGAAGTCTTCACCGAACTCGCGCGGCGACCGGGCACGCTGGAAGACTTGCAGGGGCGCCTCGGACTGCATCCACGCTCCGCCGGCGATTTCCTCGATGCGCTGGTGGCCCTCGGTTTTCTCGATCGCGTCGACGGCGTCTACTGCAACACCCCCGCGACCGAGCGCTTCCTCGACAAGCGCAAGCCGTCCTACATCGGCGGCATTCTCGAGATGGGCAACCACCGGCTGTACCGCTTCTGGGGCGGGCTGACGGAGGCGCTGCGCACCGGCTTGCCGCAGAACGAACTCAAGGGCGGCGGCGAGTCCCTCTTCACGACGCTCTACGCCGATCCGGCGCGGCTGAAAGAATTCCTGCGGGCGATGACCGGCGTGAGTCGCGGTGCCAATCTCGGCATCGCCGAGAAGTTTCCGTGGCGGCAGTACCGCAGCTTCGTGGATGTCGGCACTGCGCAGGGGGATCTCGCGGTGCAGGTAGCGCTCGCGCATCCGCATCTCAACGGCATGGGTTTCGATCTCGCCGAAGTCGGGCCGATCTTCGAGGAGTACACCGCGGTCAACGGCGTCGATCACCGCGTGAAGTTCGTCGCGGGCGACTTCTTCACCGATCCCATCCCGCGGGCGGAAGTCGTGATGATGGGGCACATCCTCCACGACTGGGACCTCGACCAGAAGAAGCTGCTGCTGCGCAACGCGTGGGAGGCGCTGCCAAGCGGCGGTGCGATGATCGTCTACGAGGCGCTGATCGACGACGAACGCCGCGGCAATGCGTTCGGCCTGCTCATGAGCCTCAACATGCTGGTCGAGACGCCGGGCGGCTTCGACTACACCGGGGCGGATTGCGCCGGCTGGATGCAGGAGGTGGGGTTCAGCGAGGTCTACGTCGAGCATCTGATCGGCCCGGATTCCATGGTGGTGGGGATCAAGTAGCAATATCGGAGAAAGCACATGCAACACGTTCGACTCGGCAACACCGGCCTGCGGGTCTCGCGGCTCTGCCTCGGCACCATGACATTCGGCTTGCAGTGCGACGAGGCGACTTCGCGCGCGATCCTCGACGCTGCCACCGAAAGCGGCATCACCTTCATCGACACCGCCGACGTCTATCCCCTCGGCGGCACGCTCGATACCGTCGGCCGCACCGAGGAGATCATCGGTCGCTGGCTCAAGGGCCGGCGCGACGAGTTCGTCATCGCGACCAAGTGCGCGAACAAGGTCGGCCCCGCCGCGTGGCAGCAGGGGGCGTCGCGCAAGCACATCCTGTGGGCGATCGACCGGTCGCTCCAGCGCTTGGGCACCGACTACGTCGACCTCTATCAGATCCACCACTACGACGCCGCGACGCCGATCGAGGAAACGCTCGAAGCGCTCGACATCGTCGTGCGCAGCGGTCGGGCGCGTTACGTCGGCTGCTCCAATTTCCTCGCCTGGCGGGTTGCGCGTGCGCTGGGCAAGAGCGAGGCGCGCGGGATCACCCGCATGGCGACGGTGCAGCCGCGCTACAACCTGATTTTCCGGCAGATCGAGCGGGAGCTATTGCCGCTGTGCGCGGAGGAAGGCTTGGGCGTCATCCCCTACAACCCGATCGCTGGCGGCCTGCTGAGCGGGAAGCACGACCGCTCGCGGCCGCCGCCCGAGGGCTCGCGGTTCACGCTCGGAACGGCGACCTCGATCTATCAGGACCGCTATTGGCACGAGCGCGAGTTCGAAACCGTGGGCAAGCTCGCGGACATCGCGAAGGAGAGCGGGGTATCCCTGGTGACACTGGCGGTCGCCTGGGTGCTGGCGAATCCGGTGATCACGTCTCCCATCATCGGCGCGAGCCGCCCGGAGCAACTCGCCGCGAGCGTGGCGGGGATGGACTTCGTGATGACGCCCGAGCTTAAGCAGCGGCTGGACGATCTGACCCAGGAGTACCGGATGGGGGATGCGGCGAGGTGAATGCGCCTTTCTCGAATGATTGATGGCCAAGCGTATGTCCGGTTTGCCGCTTTGTAAGTGACAGGTTTTGGGGCACTGCGGTTCTTCTGTGTTCGTGCTCCAGCGGCCGCTGCCTCAAGCGGTAGGGCGCAGAATGTCTACTCTGAAGCTCGGCCGAAACGAAGATCGGTGGTGTAGGGCGCGTGCGAGGCCATCCCTGTCGTCATCCGCCTAGCGCCCAAGTGCCATGCGTGCTTATCCCTCAACGTTCGGCGTCCCGGACAAAGCGGGCTATACTGCCTGCGGAGGTTCTATGAAATACAAGATTGCGATACACAGATCTGACGAAGGCTTTAGCGTCTCCGTCCCCGGGTTGCCCGGATGTTGGTCCCAGGGTGCCACGGAGAGGGAGGCTCTAGAGAACATCCGGGATGCCATCCGAGAGTACATCTCGGTCGTCGAAGAGCAGCTTGAGGGTGAAGAGATTCGAGAAGTCGAGATAACGGTGTAGCACTTGCCCAAGGTTCCCGGGGTAAATCACCTTGATGCGGTACGCGCCTTCGAAAAGGCTGGATTCTGGATCGCGCGTCAAGGCAAGCACATCGTGATGACTAACGGTCGGCGGATCCTTACCGTTCCGCGCCACAATCCCGTCAACGCATTCACGATGGGTGGTCTTGTTCGTGATGCCGGGCTTACGGTCGAGCAGTTTCGCGAACTGCTGTAAGCGGACGCGGCCTATCATCTCGATCGGTCCCGGGTAATGGGTTTACCGCGTTGTGGCGGCGCTTGGGGTCTGTCTCGTCTTTCTCTTGGATGGTTTCGAAAGGAAGTGACCTATCCCTTCTGGTCCAGGGCCAATGACTTCACCACGCCGTATCTCCGTTTCGTATTAGCCGGCGCTGTTACGACGTAGATCGGCGCTTCCAAGGACCGCCATCTTGGAGGCAGAGGCTCGCAATGGAACCACCGGCTACCGCATCTGTTGTCTCTGCAGTAACGGCCCTTGTCGCAGTAGTCGTTAGCCCAATCTTCACCTCACCTTAAAACGGCAGCACCGCATCTGGCTTCGCACCGAGGATCACGCGCCGGAAGTCGTCCTGAATCCGCTTGAGCGCTGCTTCATCGTCGGCTTCGAAGCGCAGCACGATGACCGGCGTCGTGTTCGACGAGCGGGCGAGCCCGAAGCCGTCGGCATATTCGACGCGCAGCCCGTCGAGCGTGACGATGTCGCGCGCGT
>JAEUMW010000240.1 GCA_016791345.1 Betaproteobacteria bacterium
CCCTTCATCGGCCGCTTCAACTTCCCGAGCTCGCTGCTCGCGTGGGACATCGTGGTGCTGAACGGATACCTCGCACTCAACCTACTGATCCCGATGTACGTTCACTACTGCCACTACCGGGGCGAGGAGCCGAATCTCAAGCTCTACTTTCCGGTGGTGGTCGTCGCCATGTTCTGGGCCATCTCGATCCACACCGTCACGGCTTTTCTGTTCTCGTCGAACGCTTCGCGGCCGTTCTGGAACGTCGCCCTGCTCGGACCGCGCTTCATCGCGTCGGCGTTCGCCTCGGGTCCCGCGCTCATCATCCTGACGCTGCAGGTGATCCGCCGGGTCACGGATTACCCGGTGAGCCAAAGCGTCATCGAGACCTTGGCGCTGATCATGGCGGTGGCGATGCAGATCAGCCTGTTCTTCGTCGGCGCCGAGCTGTTCACCGACTTCTACAGCGAAACCAACCACGCCACGTCGATGCACTACCTCTTTCTCGGCTTCGAAGGTTTCGCCGGTCTGCGTCTCTGGATCTGGCTGGCCGTTGCGCTGAATCTGGTGGCGGTGACGATTCTCTCGATCCACCCGCTGCGCCGGCGGGTGCTGACGCTCAACATAGCGTGCGTCTGCGGGTTCCTGGGAATCTGGCTGGAGAAGGGCATGGGGCTGGTGGTTCC
This sequence comes from Betaproteobacteria bacterium, assembly GCA_016791345.1. Taxonomy (NCBI): domain Bacteria; kingdom Pseudomonadati; phylum Pseudomonadota; class Betaproteobacteria; species Betaproteobacteria bacterium. The sequence continues at coordinate 666 of JAEUMW010000240.1, forward strand.
GGGCTTCATTCCCACGCCGCTTGGCGAGATCTTCGAGTACGTGCCGACCGCAACGGAGTTCTATATCGCGATCGGCATCTGGGCGTTCGGCTTTCTGGTCTTCACGTTGCTCGCCAAGGCGAGCATCGCCATCGAGTTGGGTCGGGTGCGCTCGAGTCCCGGTCGGACCCGGGGTGCGAGGACGGCGGGATCGGGTGTCGCCGCCGTCGCGCATTCGGAGTGAGCGCCGGTCGCGTCGGGTGGCCGGCGACCCACACGAGCAGGGCGGCGGTGTTTACCGTCGCCCTGCTAGCTCACGCCGCTTCGAGCGACTCACTGCGCGATGACCGCAAGCGACATCTCGTCGATCAGCGCCTCGTCTGCGGCGTTGTAGCCGGTCAACTGACGCAGCACGCGGATCTCGTGGTACTCGTGGCCGGTCACGTTCACCAGCACGCTTGTGCCCACACTCTGCCGATGATGCTGGGGAGCGCCGGAACCCGGCTTGACGCTGGTGCAGAGTTCGAAGGTGCCGAGCCCGGTCGGGGCGACGATCTGCTGATCCGGTTCTCCCTGATCGACGACGATGGCAATCGTGAGCGCGGTGGTGTCGTCGTTCGCCTTTACCGAACATTCCGCGTGGAACTGGATGAGGTACTTGCTGCCGCCGAAGGGCGACAGCACGGTCGAGCCGGCGTTGTTGAGCGGCAGCGCCGCGCTGGCGCCGTTGTTGATGATGGTCGTGGTGGTCCGTGTCGTGCCGAACATGACCGGGTCCGCCCACACCGACTGGACGAAGAAGGCGAGGATCAGAATCGCGATGGCCTGCGCAAAGATTCGTGACGAATGATAGGTGTGGTCCATGGTGGCTTCCTCTCGCTGTTGTTGGCGTTGCCCCGAACGTCGTACGCGGTTCGCGGCACGGTGACGCGAGACGTATTGGGCGCGCGGGCGCCCGCCACGGACAATCCGCCGCAGTGACTAGTACGAAGGGCCGATCCGCCGCCAGACCGTCGCCAGCCAGGGCTGCTGCGCGCGCGGCAGTCCCGGCGGGCGATAGTAGTGTTCGAGTTCAGCGAAGCCTGCCGCCAGCAGGTGGTGCTGCCATGTTTCCAGGTCGTGATAGACGCCGTAGCGCTCGCCCGACCATCCTTCCTGGTTGTGGCCGCGCGGGTTCGAGCTGAAGAGCACGCCGCCCGGCTTGAGCGTCGCGCGCAGTTCGCCCAGCACGCGCGGCAATTCCTGGGTCGGCACGTGGAAGAGCACGGCGTTGGCGAACACGCCGTCGAACCGATCGGGCGGCAGATCGAGCGCGAGGAAATCTTGTTCCCACACGATGCAGCCGCTGTGCGCGCGGGCCATTGCCGCAAGCCGCGGTGCACCTTCCAGGCCGACGGCGACATGTCCGAGACCCGAGAACGCGGCGAGGTCGCGGCCCGGGCCGCAGCCCAGATCGAGTATCGTGAACGGCGGGTCGGCCGCGATATGGCGCAGGAGCGCATCGATGTTCTGACGCACGTCGTGGTCGCGCGTGCCTTCCCAGAATTGCTGCGCGTGCCGGTCGTAGTGGCCGACGGTGCGCGCGACGATGCCGGCGAGCTCGGCTGCCGAACGTTTCACGGCACGTGCACCGACGCGGCCGTCGACTTCATCGCGCACGTTGCGGCAGGTAGACTAGGGCGCATGGACAGCGACCCGTACCGCAGGCTCGAAGGCGCGACACCGCGCGCGCCGGGCGTGTTCGCGAGACTTGCCGCCTTTGCCATCGGCGCCATGCTGCTCGCTGCTGCACTCATGGTCTCGGCAGTGGTGTTCGCGATCGCGCTCGCCGCCGCGGTCGTGCTCGGCGCCTACTTCTGGTGGAAGACACGAGCGCTGCGCCGGCGGATGCGCGAGCGACCACCCGGGGGGCATGTCATAGAAGGCGAGGTGGTTCGTGAGGACGACGTGCGGCCGCGCTGAGCGTGCGCTCGCATCTCACGCGCTCACCGGCGCAGCCTGCCTGGCCGCTGGTGCTTGCGGTGCCGGGGCTGGCCCCCAGAACTCGTCCTCCAGCGCCTGATCGTCCGGAAACCAGCGCAGCTCGTACACGCGGTCGGCGTGCATCGCGATCATGAGCGCGCCCTGGGACGCGAGCTCGGCAGCCCCGCGGCGTGCGACCCATGACGCCGGCACGAGGGCAACGCCGCGATTCAGCACCACGGTGCCGAACGCCGTGAAGCGCGCCGACTCGGCAGCCGACTGGATCTCGGCGAGAAAATGCCGCAGCGGCTTGCCGCCGCGATGGATGCCGGAGAGGCGATTGCGGCCCGGCTGCGACCAGCGCATGTCGGGGATGCCGAGCGGCGGCAGATCGCGCCAGGCGCCGGCTTCGAGCACCAGGCACACCTTGCCGACGAGACCCCGCAAGGCTTCCGGCGACATCTTCGGATCGTCGCTCAGCTGCCCGGATTCCAGCGGCGGCACGCCGAAGAATTCGAGCACGTTGCGGGCGACGATTTCCCGGTCGTTGTCGATGCAGATCATGTGGTAGCTGTTCTCCAGCACCACCATCCGCGCCCGGTCGCCACCGATGCCGCGCACGAGGAAGTCCGCCGAGCGCAGGCTCGTGAGCTCGTCCTCGCGTGCATGGACGACGAGCGCCGGGCACGCGATGCGCGCGAGCCCCGTCATCACGCGCTCGCGCAGACGGTCGACTTCGCGCACGCAGGCGAGCGGGACCCAGCGGTAGTGGAATCCGTCGTTGCGCTCGAACTTCGCCTTGACGATCGCGCGCAACTGCTCGTTCTTGATGCCGAAGGGATCCTCTTCGTCGATGTGCATGGTGCGCGGGAGCGGCGGAACGCGGTAGAGCAACCGGCGCAGGCCCCGATACCATGGCGTTGCCCAGCCATCGAGAAAGATCGGCGGCGCCAGCGCGACGAGCCGTCCCTTGTCGTGTTGCTCCTGCTTTGCCACCTCGACGGCGAGCAACGACCCCATGCACATGCCCATGAGGTGCAGCGTCTCGTGCTGTGCGGCGAGCTCGCGGTAGCGGGCACGGCACGCTTCGAGCCAGTCCTCGGCCTTCACGGCGAGCAGGTCCTCCGGCTTCGTCCCGTGGCCGGGCAATGTCAGCGAGTGCGTGACGAACCCCGACAGCTTGAGCCGCTTGTGCATGGAGCCGAGGTCGTACTCGGTCCCGCCGAGGCCATGGATGAGAAAGACGCCGGCGCGTTCCTCGGGCGCGGCGTCGAGGGGAGCCTGCGCGCTCATGAGCGCGCGCCGTCCGCAGCGCCGCCTTGCCGAACGGGGCGCAGGAAGCCGACGAAGCGGTGGATCGTGTCGTCGAAATCGACGATCGCCGTGACCTCGC
>JAEUMW010000241.1 GCA_016791345.1 Betaproteobacteria bacterium
TTTTTTCCGCCGACCGTGCTCGCTTCCGCAAACCTCGCCTGCGTGCGTGGCGAAAGGCTCATCTTCTCCGACGTGTCGTTCACGCTGCCTGCCGGCGCAGCGCTCGTGGTGACCGGTGCCAACGGGAGCGGCAAGACGAGCCTCCTGCGCATCGTCTGCGGGCTCCTGGAGGCGGAGTCGGGCGAGATCCTCTGGAACGGATCGAGCACGCGCGCGCTCGGCGATGACTATTTCTCCGCACTCGCCTATGTCGGGCACCACAACGGGTTGAAGGACGACCTCTCGGCGGTCGAGAACCTGCGCATCTGGGCCGGCGTCGCAGGCATTCCGATTGACCGGAACACGGCACTTTCCGCGCTGCGGCGGTTCGGTCTCGAAGGGCGGGAGGACTTTCCCGTCCGCTGGCTCTCGCAGGGCCAGAAGCGTCGCGCCGCACTCGCGCGACTGCCGGTTGCGCGCCGGCCGCTGTGGGTGATGGACGAACCTTTTGCGGGGCTCGACCGCGCCGCCACCGACAGTGTCGAGTCGCTGCTCGGCGAGCATCTTGCCGGCGGAGGAATGGCGGTCCTCACCACCCACCAGCCGCTGGGCGACATCGCCGCGCCGGTCCAGCCGCTCGTGCTCGGTCACTGAGTTCGCCCACCGATGGGCTCGGCACTGGGCTGGATCATCCGCCGCGACCTCGTGCTGGCGCTGCGCCAGCGCACCGATGTGCTCACCACCGTCGTCTTCTTCGTGATCGTCGTGAGCCTCTTTCCTCTCGGTGTCGGTCCGGAGATGGACAAGCTGCGCCCGCTCGCGGCCGGCGTGCTCTGGGTCGCCGCCCTCCTCGCTTCGATGCTGTCGCTCGGCCGGCTGTTCGCCGCAGACTACGCCGACGGTTCGCTCGAGCAGTTGCTCATCGCGCCACAGCCGCTCTCGCTGCTGGTGCTCGGCAAGATCCTCGCGCAATGGCTGGTCTCGGGGTTGCCGCTGGTCCTCATCGCCCCCGTGCTGGGCGTGCAGTACGATCTCACCGGCGCGCCCCTGCTGGTGCTCGTGCTGTCGCTGCTGATCGGCACGCCGGTGCTCTCCTCCATCGGTGCCGTGGGCGCGGCGCTCACGCTGGGATTGCGCGGCGGTGGCGTGCTGATCGCGCTCCTCGTGCTGCCGCTGTATGTGCCGGTGATCATCTTCGGCGCCGGCGCGGTCGAAGCCGCGCAGTCGGGCGTCGGCCCGGAGGGACACCTGTCACTGCTCGCTGCTTTCCTGATGTTGTCGCTGGTGATCGGCCCGCTCGCTGCCGCCACGGCACTCAGAATCTCCGTAGAATGACGCCCGCCACACGCCTGGGTCGGTCATGTCGCAGCGCCTCGTCAACTGGTTCAAGTACTCGTCGCCCGCCGCCTTTTACGGTCTTGCGGGCCGGCTCGTGCCGTGGTTCGCGACCGGTTCCGCCCTCCTCTTCGCGGTCGGCCTCTATCTCGCCTTTTTCGTGGCGCCCACCGACTTTCAGCAGGGCGAGGCGTACCGGATCATCTTCATCCACGTGCCGGCGGCGTGGATGTCGATGTTCCTGTACCTGCTCATGGCGGGCTACGCGGCCTTCGGGCTCATCTTCAACACGCGGCTCTCGGGCATGATGGCGCAGGCCATCGCGCCGACCGGGGCGCTCTTCACCTTCATCGCCCTCTGGAGCGGCGCCCTCTGGGGGCGGCCGACCTGGGGCACGTACTGGGTCTGGGATGCGCGCCTGACGTCCGAGCTGATCCTGCTCTTCCTGTATCTCGGCTTCATCGCGCTGCAGGCCTCCATCGAGGATCCGCGGCGCGCGGACCGGGCGGGTGCCGTGCTCGCCATCGTCGGCGCGATCAACGTGCCGATCATCTACTTCTCCGTGCAGTGGTGGAACACGCTGCATCAGGGCGCCTCCGTCAGCCTCACGCGGGCGCCGTCGATGGCGACCGTGATGCTCGCCGGCATGCTGGTGATGGCGTTTGCGTGCTGGTTCTACTCGATCGCGGTGATCCTCACGCGGGCGCGGGCGATCATGCTCGAACGGGAACGCGGTTCCGCCTGGGTGGCGCAGCAGGTCGCGGGGAGCCCGGCATGAGGACTGCCCTCGCCTGTGCACTGGAGCGCGGCGCACCCGGCGGCGAGCGGGCAGCGCCATGAACTGGGGCAGCCTCGATGCATTCTTCGCGATGGGAGGGTACGGCCTCTACGTCTGGGGCAGCTATGTCGTGACGTTCGTCCTGCTCGCCATGGAACTCCTGTGGCTCCGGCGCCGGCGGCGAACGATCGCCAGACGCATCGGTCTCACGCGACACCTTGCAGGACGCAGCGCCCATGAAACCCAGGCATAAGCGATTCGCGCTGATCGCTGCCGGCGTCGCTGCGCTGGCGATCGCCACCGCGCTCGTCCTCAACGCGTTTCGCTCGAATCTCGTGTTCTTCTTCACGCCGACCCAGGTCGTGGCGAAGGAAGCGCCGGTCGGACGCACGTTTCGCATCGGCGGCATGGTGGAGAGCGGCAGCCTGCGCCGCGACACCGACGGACTGACCGTGCATTTCCGCGTGACGGACACCGCGCAGACGATCCCCGTCGTCTACAAGGGCATCCTGCCCGACCTCTTCAAGGAGGGCAAAGGGGTGGTCGCGCAGGGTAAACTCGGCGCCAACGGTGAATTCACTGCCAGCGAAGTGCTGGCCAAGCACGACGAGAACTACATGCCGCCGGAGGCGGCACACGCCGTGGAGCAGGCCCAGAAAGCGCAGAAGACGCTGGTCACGCAATAGAGGAATACCAGGAGTCCACATGGTCCCGGAAATCGGTCAGTTCGCGCTGATCCTCGCGCTCTTGCTCGCGCTCGCCCAGGGCACGCTGCCGATCGCCGGGGCGGCGCGCGGCGTCGATGCGTGGATGGCGGCAGCGCGGCCGCTCGCGCAGGGACAGTTCGTCTTCGTCGCGATCGCCTTCGGCTGTCTCGCGTGGTCGTTCGTCAACAACGATTTCTCGGTGCTCAACGTTGCCAGCCACTCGAACTCGCGGCTGCCGCTGCCTTACCGCTTCGCCGCCACCTGGGG
>JAEUMW010000242.1 GCA_016791345.1 Betaproteobacteria bacterium
TTGGAATCCACCTCGAACTGGCCCAGGACCGAGAACGCGTCCTTGGCCTCAGCGCCGGCAAGCGTTTCGTGTGGGACGGTAGAGGACAACTGCGTGTTGCTGCCATCTGGTTGCGGCACGGAAACAGGCACGATCGCAATATCACGATCACGATAGCCAAGCGTGAGTTCTGCGCTCTGTTCCTGAGGGGCCGCGTTGATGGTGATACCTACTGTTTGCGTCTGCCCGAACAGCAGCGGAAGCGATTGATTGGTGGCGCAGCCCAGCAGAGTGCTGGTGAGGCAGAGGAGGGGTATCGCTCCGAGCTGACGTGTCATTTGGCTTCTCCAGATGTTGATATCGTGCAAACGTCAATACCGTCCCTGAACAGCGAAGCGACTTTTTCTGCGTCACTCGGTGATCTGACCCAAAGAACAAGGCGGCAGGAGGCGTCCAGAGCTGCCAGGTCTTGATGTGTGTAACCCGCCGTGAATCCAAGCGGGCTGAACAAAACTCCCCAGGCACTTGCTTCGGCAAGCATGCCTTCGGAGTGACCCCCAAGGGTGATCGAGGTGAAGCCAAAGCGACGTTCAATCGAAACGCCGTCGGGATTCTGCTTGAGCACGATCGTCGTGCAGGCCTGTAGCAGGCAGAGCGACCACGTGACGACTGCGGTCAACGCGAAGCGTCTCCTGGCTCGCCAAGAACCCCGAGAACGCCACGGGCACGCTGCCCAACTCAGATACATTGACTGCGACTTCACGATGAGTCCTCGCCACGAGCTTTGCCGGCATACACAGGTTCAACTAGACCCGAGCCAGACAATGGTGTCTGTCCGGTGGGTGACATAGGGGCGCAAGACCGTCGTACGCGTACGACGCATCTCCTGCTTGTGAACGGCCCACGCCGACTCCAAGCGTGTCGGGCCTATAACGGGATGGGTCAAATGTCCACAAGACTTAGGTGCAACGCACGATAGACCTGACGGTCTCTGCTTGGATAGCATAAGAACACGGGACGAAAAAGCGCGTCCTTTGGGATGCGCGCAGTGCCTTACCTAACACCGGCCCACGGGGAAGTACCGAGCAGTCAACGGCGCCGCAGCGCGCGTCGGCAGCTTGCGAGGAGGCGAGGCTTATGCTTACGTCGGAAAACTTCCTGGCCATCGAGAACCAGCTTCTCCGTGGGCTCCCTCCCAAGGAGTTGGGGCACCTTCTTCCTGGTTTGGAACAGGTCACCTTGTCGTCGGGTGATGTCCTCTACGAACCCGGTGGTCCTCTCGAATATTTCTATTTCCTGACCTCTTGCATCGTGTCGCTGGTGTACACGATGGACACCGGGGTAAGCGCCGACATAGGTCTCGTCGGCAATGAGGGTGTCGTCGGGATCGCGCTGTTCCTGGGCGGCTGCACCATGGTAAATCGTGCCGTGGTTCAGGTAGGCGGACGCGCACTGCGGATCGGGGCGAGGGCACTGTTGGAACAGTTCAGGGGTGCCGGCGCGCTCCACGATCTCTTGCTGCGGTACACGCAGGCATTCATGACCCAGACTTGCCAGACTGCCGCCTGCAACCGTCTACATTGTTTGGAACAACGGCTGTGCCGCTGGATCCTGCTGTGTCACGATCGGTTGCAGTGCAACGAGCTACTGATGACGCAGGAAGCCTTGGCGAACATGTTGGGTGGGCGGCGCCAGAGTGTCACCGTGGCCGCTGGACAGCTCCAGGACGCGGGATTGATTCAGTATCGTCGCGGCCATATCCAGATCGTGGATCGGAAGGGGATCGAGAAGACCGCCTGCGAGTGCTATGGCGCAGTCAGGCGCGAGTACGACCGCCTGCTCGGTCCCCCGTGTTCGCGGCAGGTCAGAACTTCAGCAGCCGAGCGAGGAAATCCCGCAGCCCGTTGAAGTTGTCGGGTTGGATAGCATAGACGTTGTTTCCAAGATGCACTTCCTCGCCCTCGGCAATCCAGTCTGCGCAAAACAACACGATCGGTACAACGGCATCGAGCTTTGCCCGGTCTCTGATGCGTCGCGCCGTCGCAATGACGACTTCGGGCTGTCCTTCGAGATTCAGCAGAATGATCTGGGGAGGGCGACGCTGCGCGGACTCGACCGCTCGATCCTCGGATCTGGCTGTATCCACTGCGTAGCCATCCGTTAACAGAAGTTCTTCGATGCCATCTAGAACCTCTGGCACGTCATCGACGACGAGCAGACTCTCCTGGGTCCGAACCGATTTATTCATGGAGATCTATGGGAAATTGGATGCCATGCACTTCAAGGACACCGGCAGGCTAACGCGGGCCAAGTAGTGCTGTCGGTCCGATTCCGGACATTCGCGGCCCGGTCGATCGTCTGCAACCGTAAGCAAGACCGACTTGAAGCAGCAAAGCGCTCGAACGACGGCACTTGGCTAGCGGTACGCCAATGTCAGCGCCGGCAGTCGCACACGGTTTCGGGGTGACGTGATTACCACAGGAACTACACGAGAATCTCTGGCGGGGCTGGAAAGAGAGGTCCAGCTGCCTGTTTTATTGGTGGCCAAGGGCGGAATCGAACCACCGACACAAGGATTTTCAGTCCTCTGCTCTACCAACTGAGCTACTTGGCCATCCTGCACTGCCCATCCTCTGACGACGACTGGCAATCCTGTTTCGTCGACCAAACCGGCGCGGAAAGTCGTTTGAACCGTCACCCGAGTGGGATTTCACTCGTTCTCGGCTCGCTTGGGCAGATTCGAAGGCTGCGGATATTAGCATCGCCAGACGGCTTCCAACAAGCCGGATCGACCCTGCCACATCCCCTTCCGTCACGACAGTTCGGTTCTTGCAGATTCACGTACAGGAACGTCGACTGCGAAACTCGTCGGCGATGTGCACGCTCGCGAAAGCACCCGCAGCGCGACTGGTTCGACAAAATAAAAAAGGCCTCCGGCAGCATCCGGAGGCCTCGAGTGTGCAATCTGCTCTAGTGGGCGACGGCTGCTTCTGCCGCAATCCCCGTGTTCTGACGCACGTAGAGTTCGTCCCACATCTCTTCGGCGCGTCGGTCGCGGTAGAGCAGCGAGCCGATGATCACGCAGAGGAATCCGAGCGGGATGGAGATAAGCCCGGGGTTCTTCAGGGTGAAGAGGGGTTTCTCCAGACCGACCAGGCTGGTGCGCTCATCGCCGAGCTTGGCGATCGCGTCCTGCGCTGCCGCCTTTGCCTTCTCCTGCGCCGCAATCGCCTTCTTGAGCTTGTCCTGCGCCGCGGGATCCGTCGCAGCGGCGAGATCCGCGCTGGCCTTGGCGATCTTGTCGTCGGCGACCTTGATGGCCTTCTCGTTGGTCGCCTTGACCGCGAGCGGGTAGGTCATGTTGGGGGAGACGAGCACCAGCGCGATGGCCGCAATCGCGCCGACGATCATGCCGAGCACGATGCCCCCGGTGTTGCACTTCTTCCAATAGAGCGTGAGCAGCACGCACGGCAGATTGCTCGATGCCGCGACCGCGAAGGCCAGCGCCACCAGGTGCGCAACGTTCTGACCCTTGGCAGCGATGCCGATCAGGATGGCGACGATGCCGACGATGATCGAGGAGATGCGAGCAGCGCGCACTTCTTCTTCCTGCGTCGCATGCTCGCCCTTGATGACACCCACCCAGATGTCGTGCGACATCGCGGAGGCGGAGGCAAGCACCAGTCCCGCAACCACGGCAACGATGGTGGCGAACGCGACTGCGGCCACGAACGCAAGGAAGAAGTTGCCGAGCAATGAGTCGGCGCCGCCTCCCAGGTACTGGGCGAGCAGCGGGCCGGCCATGTTGCCACCCTTGTCGATCGCGGTAATGTTGGTCGCGCCGATGTTGAGGGCCGCACCGTTTCCGAGGAAGAGGGTCAGGACGTAGAAGCCACCGATGATCGCCATGGCCCAGATCACCGACACGCGCGCATCCTTGGCGGTCGGCACGGTGAAGAACCGCATCAGGATGTGCGGCATGCCAGCGGTGCCGAGCACGAGCGCCATGCCGAGCGAGATCTGGTCGATCGGATCCTTGAGCAGCAGCCCCGGCTCGAGGAAGCGCTGGCCGAGTTGCTCCGGGGTCATGTTCGTGGCCGCGTCACCGATCAGGGAGGCGACACGCGCCTGCACCTTGGGATCACCGACAACCGCCTGCAGGAAGCCGGGCAGACTGAAGCCATACGGTGCCCACGTCAGCATGACGAGCACGATCGATGCGGTCACCAGCAGCACGGCCTTGATGATCTGCACCCAGGTCGTCGCGACCATGCCGCCGAACAGCACATATGCAAGCATGAGGATGCCCACGGCGATCACGGAGACCTCGTAATCGATGCCGACCAGCGTCTTCACCAGCACGCCGCCGCCGACCATCTGCGCCGTCAGATAGAAGATGGAGACGACAATGGTCGAGATGGCGGCCATCGTCTTCGCCGCCTTCGGATTGTTGCGGAAGGCGAGAATGTCACCCAGCGTGTACTTGCCGATGTTCCGGCAGGGCTCGGCGATGACCAGCAGCACGGTGATGTACGCGACGAGCCAGCCGACCGAGTACATGAAACCGTCGTAGCCGAAGAGCGAGATGAGGCCCGCGATGCCGAGGAAGGACGCTGCCGACAGATAGTCACCGGCGATCGCCCAGCCGTTCTGGACACCCGACACCGACCGGCCGGCGGCGTAGAACTGCGAGGCGCTCTTGACGCGCTTCGCCGCGAGGTAGGTGACGAACATGGTGAGGGCGATGATCGCGCCGAAGACCGAGAACGTCAGCCACTTGAACTTGTCGGCGACGGCGCCGCCCGACTGTGCCAGCGCTACCGTGCTGGGCAGCGCGAGCAGCAATGCCGCAGGTATACCACGCGTGATCGACTTTCTCATTTAGCGGCCCCCTATGAGGTTCGAACGCTTGACCAGATCGGCCGTCAAGGCGTCGAAGTCGCTGTTCGCACGCCGCGCATAAATCGCCGCAATCGCCCATGCAACGACGAACTGAGAAAGCGCGAAGGCATAACCGAAATTGATTGGTCCCCAGATTTTCTTCGCATACAGCTCGGGGAAATAGCCTGCACCGATCGGCAGCAGAAAATAGTACACGACCGAAATAATCATCAGGCTCCAGAGAAACGTCGACTTCTTCTTGTGCAGAGCCTGGAATTGCGGGTCCGCGTCGATTGCGGCCCAGTTAAAGGCTGGCTGGGACATGACACCTTCCTCCTCGATCAAGAAAGCCATTCTTTCCCGGATCACTCCGGGGTAGTCTGGTTTGAGAACGATTGACCGGCGAAGGACGACCTTCGCCCAGGTGACCCCGAAATTGTCACGGTGCGGAGTATAACTCGCACCGGAAAACAAAAACCATAAGGGTTTCCCCGCACACGGGGCCCCCGAGCGCTTGCTCAGGCTACACGGATCAGACGCGTAGGTCAGAATCTGTAGTATTTTTCTAGGAATCCCTGAACGTCCTTCGCCTGCCTCAGCGCCTCCTTCAGGAACTGGCGATCCAGATGATTGAGGGCGTAGGGGTCGATGCGATTCGAATTCGGAACGCCGAGCAGGATCTGCTTGCGGTGGTTGCGCAGGCGCAACTGCTGGACGAAATGGAGCGCCTCCACCCAGCCTTCGATCTTCGCCGAGGCCAGGCCCATCTTGTCGGCCGACTTGCCGAACCGGCGCACCGTGCTCGTTTCGTGCACATGGGCGGAAAGACTGAACACGCGCGCTGCATCGACGAAGATCGCGACACCGTTCATCTTGAGATCGATGCCGGGCGATTCCTCGCCCTCGCTGCGGGAGACGGTGAAATCGCGAAAGAGGCCGAGCGGCGGACGATTGCCGAGAGCGTTCTCGGCCATCTTCTTGAGGAACAGGCGGTTGGCCTTGATCAGCCCGTCGAGGGAATTGCGCAGTTCCTCCACCAGCTGCGCGGCGCCGTGGAGGGCGCGGAAGTCGAAGAAGATGGTGGCGTTGAGCAGCTCCGGCGCCGAGCCGCGATGAATCCAGGTAGCGAAGCGGTTCTTCCATTCGGCGAGCGACAGGCACCACAGCGGGTTTCCCGCCATGATGCCGCCCTTGCACAACGAGAATCCGCAGCGCGCCAGGTGCTGGTTGATGCGCTGCGCCACCGGCAGGAACTGCTGACGCAGATTCTCGGCCGCAGTGCCCTCGGGCGGCTCGAAGATGATCGCGTTATCCTGATCCGTGTACAGCGTCTGCTCGAAGCGACCTTCGCTGCCCATCGCCATCCAGCACCACTGCGTACCATCCAGGGATGCATGCTCGAACTCGATGTCGATGATGCGCGCGGTGAGCATGTCGTTCAGCGTGGAGATGAAGCGCGTGACCTGCTCCGCGCCGATTCCCTGATCCACCATGCCCTGCGCCAGTTCCCTGATGTCGCCCGACACGCGCACCAGGTCATCGATCGATGCGGCGGCGCGGATGCTGCTGCCGATGGCGCGCAAACCGATTTGCTGCAGGGTGAAGAGATCCCGTTCGGAAACGACGCCCACCAGCTTGCCGTCCTTGATCACCGCCACGTGACGGATGCCGTGCTGCTCCATCGCGAGGGCTGCCTCGAACGCGGGTGCGTCCGGGGGCAGACCGATGACGCCGCTACGCATCATGCCGGCGATCGGCTGCTGCATCGCGCCGCTGCCGATGGGGACGTGCTGCAGCAGGTCGTAGAGCGTGAAGATACCGAGTGGCCGCTCGTCCGGGTCGCAGACGAGCATCGAGCCGACGTCGTGGGACTTCATCAGGTCGACGACCTCGGCGAGCGGGGTTTGCGGACCGCAGCGCACCGGCGGCCGTGTCGTCAACGTCGAGAGCGGACTGCCCAGAGGTTGCTGCTGTCCGAACGCCGCGGGAGCGGACGATGTCATGTCCATTTGGCTACTGGCAAGACGCACTCCAGTGTGACGTGGCAAGGCAGCTTCGATGGTCCCGCAACTGGTCGCCCGGCAGGCGAAAGAGGCGTGCCCGCCTCGAGCATGAAGCTGGCGCGCCCGACACGATTCGAACGTGCGACCCCTGCCTTCGGAGGGCAGTACTCTATCCAGCTGAGCTACGGGCGCCTAACTGTCTCTAAGTTTAGTGTTTTTCGGAAGACTCGTCCATGCACTGTGGTTTTCCGGTCCCCGGGTTGCCGTTATAATCTGGCGCTCTCCACCCACCGCGTCGGGCTTGCCCAAGGACCCCGCTCATGAGCGAGATACATCTCGAAGAACATCACAGCCCTATCCGGACCCCAAAGCAACTGATCATCACGGTCGTTCTGGCGTTCCTCATCCCCATCTCCATCATCGTGCTGCTGACGCAACTGCTGACCACCGGCATCAAGCTCGATCCGAACAGCAACGTGATGATGCCGGAATACATCGCCGAGCGTTTGCGGCCGGTGGGTCAACTGGTGGTTGCCTCGGCCAAGGGTGGCGCGCAGCAGGCGAAGACAGGTGAACAGGTGGTGCAGGCGACCTGCAGCGCCTGTCATGCCACCGGTGCGCTCAATGCGCCGAAGATCGGCGACAGCGCCGCATGGGGCAAGGTGGCGGGCCAGGGCCTCGACAAGCTGATTGACCACGCGATTCACGGTGTGCGCCAGATGCCGGCGCGGGGTGGCAACGCCACGCTGTCGGATCTCGAGGTCGCGCGCGCCGTTGTCTACATGGCGAACCAGTCCGGGCAGAAGTTCAAGGAACCGGCAGCACCCGCTGCGGCGGCTCCTGCCGCGGCCGCCGGCGCGGGAGCGGTCGACGGCAAGGCGATCTACGAGAAGACCTGTGCGGCGTGCCATATGACGGGCGCTGCCAATGCCCCGAAAGCCGGGGACAAGGCGGCGTGGGAGGCGCGGCTCAAGCAGGGTGCCAATACCCTTTACGAGCATGCGATCAAGGGCAAGGGGGCGATGCCGCCGAAAGGAGGCAACGCGAGTCTGTCCGACGCGGAAGTGAAGGCGGCGGTCGACTATCTCACCAGCCTCGCGAAATAGCGCACGGGGCAGCGCGACGGCCACACGCTGTCGTAGCGCTGCCAATGTGCATCCGGCGCGTGCCGAAGCACGCCGGATGCGGCGTACCGCCATCGCTGCCGGCAGGATTTAGAGATGTCCACCTACGCGATCGGCGACATCCAGGGGTGCGACGTCGCACTCGGGCGGATCCTCGACGTGATCGCGTTCGATCCGTCCCATGACAAGCTCTGGCTGGTCGGTGATCTCGTCAATCGCGGTCCGGCATCGCTCGCCGTTCTGCGGCGCGTGATGGCATTGGGCGAGGCCGCCGTCACCGTTCTGGGAAATCACGACCTGCACCTCTTGGCGGTGGCGGAAGGTTTTCGTGAGCCGCATCGCAGCGACACGCTCGACGCTGTGCTGGCCGCTCGCGACCGGCCGGAGATCCTCGACTGGCTGCGTCGGCGCAAGCTCATGCACGCCGAGGGGGAGTACGCGCTCGTGCATGCGGGCCTGTTGCCCGCGTGGACGGTATCGCAAGCGCTTGCGCTCGCAGCGGAAGTCGAAGCGGCACTGCGCGGGCCGGGCTTCCATCCGTTCCTCCGCCATCTCTATGGCAACGAACCGGCGCGCTGGGACGATGGGCTCGGCGGTGTCGAGCGGCTGCGCGTGGTGGTGAACGCAATGACCCGCATGCGGGTATGCACCGCCGACGGCACGATGGAATTCCGTTTCAAGGGACCGCCAGCCGAGGCGCCGACGGGTTATCTGCCGTGGTTCGCCGTCCCCGGGCGCGCGAGCGCCGCCTGCACCGTCATTTGTGGACACTGGTCGGCTCTGGGCTTGCGCCGGGAGGCAGGACTGCTTGCGCTGGATAGCGGGTGTCTGTGGGGGGGTGAACTGTCGGCGGTGCGGCTGGAAGACCGGCAGCTCTTCCAGGTTTCCTGTGCGCGACTTCCAGGGCAAGTGCGGTCGCGATGACCTGTTCGACTTCGCGCGCCAGGTCGCGCCGCTTGCGCTCCGCGGTGGCGATCGCCGGCGAGAAGATCACTTCGGCGTGGATTTCTCGCTGCGCGATGAGCAGCAGGATCGACTGCAGCAGCGACATGTCCCCGTGGTAGGCGGCGTCCACGTTGACCGTGCCATCCCTTCTCCGATAGCGGATCGCGGTCGGGTGGAGCGGCGCGCCTATCGTCACCGCAGGCTGCAATAGCGACGCGTGAAACGGGTTGAGAACGCGGCCGTCGCTGGTGGTGCCTTCGGGGAAGACGGCAACCCGGTCACCCGCCTCCAGCGCGGCACGCATGATGTCGTTGAGGCGCCCGGTGTCGCGGCGGCGCGCGCGTTCGATGAAGAGCGTTCCGGCGCGCTCGCAGAGAATCCCAACGAGCGGCCAGCCGCGAATCTCGGACTTCGCAACGAAGCGTGCCGGGCAGGCGACGTTGATCACGAAGATGTCGAGCCAGGAGACGTGGTTCGCAACCAGCAGCCCCGATCGTGCGCGATCGAGCGGCGCTTCGCCGCGCACAGCCACCCGCAGGTTGAGGGCGCTCAGCACCCGGGCGCACCAGCGCTGCATCATGGCAAGCCGGGCGACATGCGAGATGAATGGATAGACGCACAGCACGCGCACGAGCCCGTCGAAGAGGAGACAGACGAGCCGCGTGAGCCGCCAACCGCGAACCGGAAGAGACGTTCTCCCGGTGCTCATTCCTTCAGAAAGTGCTTGCGGTAGCGCGGTGTGAGCCGGGACAGGGGCAGCAGGATCAAGAGATCGGCCGTGTTGAAATCGGGATCCCACGCCGGTGCGCCGCACACGTAGGCGCCCAGCCGGAGATAGCCCTTGATGAGCGGCGGCGTTGGCGCTGCGAGCGTGCCGTTCAGTGCCTCCAGGGGCAGCGGACAGCGCGGGAAGACGCGGTACTCGACCGGGCTCAGGTGCGTCTGCTTGATGCGGTTGTAGACGCTCGCCGCGACATGACCGCCATCGGCCATGCTGATGCTCGCACAGCCGATGAGGTAATCATAGCCGCGCTCGATCATGTAGTCGCCGAGCCCTGACCACAAGAGCGCGATGGTGCCGCCGTTGCGGTAGTCTGCGTGCACGCAGGAGCGCCCCACTTCGACCATGCGATCACGCAAGTGGGCGAGCCGGACGAGATCGAACTCCGCGTCGGAATACAGGCCGCCGATGCGTTTCGCCTGGGCGCTGGACAGCACGCGATAGGTGCCCACCACTTCGTTCGTTGCGGTATCGCGAACGAGCAAATGCTCGCAATACGGATCGAACGCATCGCAGTCGATGCCGGACTCGCGCGATGGCAGACGCGCATGCATCTCCTCCACGAACACCTTGTGACGGAGACGCTGTGCTTCGCGCACCTCGGCCAACGAGGAGGCGAACTTGAGTGAGAGGCGTTGGCGGAAGCTCTTGTGGAGTCCGCTCTCCCTGAGGAGCATGTCGGGTGAGGTGTGATCCATGCACGCCAAGTTACGGGCGCGCGATGACTAAAAAGTTACCGTGAGGTTAAGAATTCATGTATCTAACGGTAACTCAAAGGAACGCCCGCCCGCAACTGTCCACGGCTGCTCTCGGCAGACCATGCGTTCCGACCGGTCCGTCTGATGTGCGACGGGTTGCAGCTAGCGACTGACGCGGGTTACACCCTGGCCCGACAGCACGCGGACGCGGTCGCCGGGCTGAAACGTCGTGTTGGTATCGACCCCCTGCACCACGGCGATCATCTGCCCGCTATCGAGTTTCACGGTCAACTCGACTCCCGAGTTCCGGGTGATGCCTTCTTCCGCAGCCGCTCCCGCGAATCCCCCGGCGATGGCGCCGACGGCTGCAGCGACGGCGCTCCCCGTGCCATGCCCTATCGTGCTCGCCGCGATGCCGCCGGTGACCCCGCCG
The DNA here is from genome assembly GCA_016791345.1 of Betaproteobacteria bacterium. NCBI lineage: Bacteria > Pseudomonadati > Pseudomonadota > Betaproteobacteria > Betaproteobacteria bacterium. Next base: position 10,845 of record JAEUMW010000242.1, read on the forward strand.
GCGACGGCACCGAGACCACTCTTCGTGCCTTCGATCTGCACTTCGCGTACCGCTTCTATCGTACCCATGCGAACGGACTGCTCGGTGCGCGCCTGATCGCGCGAATAGACGTCGCCCGCCTTGCTGCTGACACAACCGGCAAGCAGCGCCGCAGCCAGCAGAACAATTCCGACGATAACCGATCGACCGACAATGCCTACCATGGTGCCGTGCCGTAGACCTCTCTGAACTTGTCCTCTATTTGACTGCGGTCGGCGAAATGGTTCTGCCCTCCTCGGCGCGCGATCTTGAGGGAACCGAGCAGTGCTGCGAGACGGCCCGTTATCGGCCAGTCGAGACCGTTTGCCACCCCGTACAGCACCCCGGCGCGATAGGCGTCGCCGCAACCCGTGGGATCGACCACCGCCTCGGGTTTGACGCTCGGGATTGCGTACCGTCTGCCGTGTGCGAGGATCACCGACCCTTCCGCGCCGAGCGTCACGATCAGCGCCTTCACGCGACGCGCGAGCATCTCCAGCGATTCACCGGTGCGCTCCTGCAGCAGTTGCGCCTCGTAGTCGTTCAGCGCGAGGTAGTCGGCAAGGTCGAGGAAGCGCAGCAACTCCTCGCCGTTGAACATCGGCATGCCCTGTCCCGGATCGAAGAGGAAGGGAATGCCGGCGGCTGCGAACTCGCGGGCGTGCTGCAGCATGCCTTCCCGACCGTCGGGTGCGACGATGCCGAGCTGGATCTCCGCCGCGTCCTGCACGTGATTGAGTTCCGAGTGATTCATCGCGCCCGGATGGAAGGCGGTGATCTGGTTGTCGTTGAGATCGGTCGTGATGAACGCCTGCGCGGTGTACGTGTCGCCCACGCGGCGCACGTGGGTCTGGTCGAGCCGCAGGTGCTCCAGCCGCCTGGCGTACGGCTCGAAATCCTCGCCAACGGTCGCCATGATCAACGGATCGCCGCCGAGCAGCCCGAGGTTGTAGGCGATGTTGCCAGCGCAGCCGCCGAACTCGCGGCGCATGTTGGGGACAAGGAAGGAGACGTTCAGGATGTGGATCTTGTCGGGCAGGATGTGGTTCTCGAAGCGATCCTGAAACACCATGATGGTGTCGTAAGCGAGAGACCCGCAGATCAGCGTGCGCATGGCGATATAACCCCCGAAGCCGTTCGGCAGCGGAGTATAGCATCGGCCCGCGGCGGCGCCGGGCCGGGCCTTGCGGCAAGCGAATCGTGATGGCGATGCGCATGTCGTGACGTCGATCTGTTAGTCTTTCCGGCGAAGCTGGCCAGACAGTCGCTGCGGGTCTTCGGGTCCGCAGAGGAAAGTCCGGGCTCCGCAGAGCAGGATGCCGGCTAACGGCCGGACGCCGTGAGGCGATGGAAAGTGCAACAGAGAACAGACCGCCGATGGCTGTGGGCACGCTCACGCGTCTCACGGATCAGGCAAGGGTGAAACGGTGCGGTAAGAGCGCACCGCGGACGTGGCAACACGGACGGCACGGCAAACCCCATCCGGAGCAAGACCGAATAAGCAAGCGATGACGCTGCTCGCCGAGCTTGCGGGTAGGTTGCTCGAGCCTCGGGGTAACTCGAGGCCCAGATGAATGACTGTCCACGACAGAACCCGGCTTATCGGCCAGCTTCACCTCTCTTCTGACGGACGTCGGATCCGTCCTGCGACACTGGAGCCATGTTCTCCGTTCGTTCTCCAGTGGGAAATGGCGCCGTTTTCGCTCATCTCAGGTCACACCTTTATTTTTTTGGGTAACTGATTCTTTCTCAACGATATTGATCGCCGCTTGCTTTCCCTCTCTCGGCGCTCGATAAGTCTTTGTCGGAAAAAAGAAAAAGCTCGCCCCTCGCTTGACCTGGAACATGCGTTGCTCTACAGTGGAGAAAAGTGGATGTAAGTGGGAAAAATAGGCAGCTTAGTGTAGGAAAGGAGGGGGTGGGTGTTTCAAGGTGCAGCCGCGCTCAACATGGACGCGAAGGGTCGAATTGCGGTCCCGACGCGCCATCGCGAGGCCCTGACGCGCGACGCGGACGGTCGGTTGGTGCTGACAGCGCACCCCGAGGGTTGCCTTCTGCTCTACCCCGGCTCCTCCTGGGAACCTGTCCGCACGAAAGTCATGGGATTCCCCAGCTTCAACACGCTTGCCAGCAAGTGGAAGCGGCTTCTCGTCGGCTTCGCGGAGGACATCGAACTCGACAGCGCCGGCCGCGTCCTGATTTCACCGGAGCTGCGCAACTTCGCCCGCCTCGACAAGCGCGTGATGATGGTCGGCCAGGGCAGCCACTTCGAGATCTGGGCGCAGGACGCGTGGGAGCGTCAGCTCGCCGAGCTCACGGCGCAGCCTGAGCAGTCGCTGCCGCCGGGCATGGAGGATTTCGCGCTGTGAGGGCATCCGGTGCGCTGAGCGCGGCGCGGCCCGGCGAGGGGACGCCGTGAGCGATGGCGTCCGCTGCGCACGCGCCCGTGCTCTGCGACGAAGCGGTCGATGCGCTGCAGGTGCGCGCGGACGGCTGCTACGTGGACTGCACGTTCGGCCGCGGCGGGCACAGCCGGGCAATTCTGGCGCGCCTGGGTGCCGGCGGGCAGCTGGTTGCGCTCGACCGCGACCCACAGGCGATTGCGGCGGGACGTGCGCTCGACGATCCGCGTCTCGTGCTCGTTCACAGCCCGTTCTCGCGGCTGCCCGAGGTGCTGGCTCGCCGCGGCATCGAACGCATTGCCGGGGTGCTGCTCGACCTGGGGGTGTCGTCGCCGCAGCTCGACGCGGCGGAGCGCGGTTTCAGTTTTCGGGCGGATGGGCCGCTCGACATGCGGATGGATCCGACGGCGGGCGAGAGTGCGGCGCAGTTTCTGGCGAGCGCCGCCGAGCCCGAAATCGCACGGGTGATCAAGGACTATGGCGAAGAACGGTTTGCTAAACAGATTGCAAGAGCGGTTGTTGCGGCTCGAACGCGGGGGGCTCTTCGCACAACCCGCGAGCTGGCCGCGCTCGTCGCAGCGGCCGTCCGGACGCGTGAACCTCACCAAGATCCGGCGACGCGTACGTTTCAGGCTCTCCGGATCCACGTCAACCAAGAATGCGAGGAGCTGTCGTCCGTGCTAGCGGGCAGCCTCGATCTGCTTGCGGCGGGCGGGCGGCTGGTGGTGGTGAGCTTCCACTCGCTCGAAGACCGGATCGTGAAGCGCTTCATCCGCGACGCGTCGGGTCACGGCGCTGTTCCCGAGCGCCTGCCGCTGCGCGCTTCCGAGATGCCGCAGCCGCGGCTCGTGGCCGTCGGCAAGCCGGTGCGACCTTCGGCGCAGGAAGTCGCGACAAACCCGCGGGCGCGCAGCGCCGTCATGCGCGTGGCCGAGCGAACGAACGCGCCGTGAGCCGCTTCAACCTGCTGCTCATCATCGTCGCCGTGCTCTGCGCACTGGGCGTGGTCACGAGCCAGCATCGCGCGCGCAAGCTCTTTGTCGAACTCGAGCGCGAGCAGGAGGTGACGCGCAACCTCGAAGTCGAGTGGGGGCAACTGCAGCTGGAGCAGAGCACATGGGCGAAACACGCCCGCATCGAGAAGCTCGCCGGTGACCGTCTGCAGATGCGTCCGCCACAGCCGGCGAAGGTGCAGATCGTGCCGCTCGACACCAAGGTCGCAGGCGCTGCCCAGTGAATCCTGCCGCCAACCCCGCGCTGCGTCTCCTGCTGCCTGCGTGGCGTTCGCGCTTCATGCTGCTGGTCCTGCTGGCTGCCTTTGCCGTGCTGCTCGGTCGCGCCGTCTATCTGCAGGGACTCAACAACGACTTCCTGCGCGAGCGCGGCGAAGCGCGCTATGCCCGCGTGCTCGAAATGACTGCGCACCGCGGCATCATCACCGACCGTCACGGCGAGCCGCTTGCCGTGAGCACGGCGGTCGAATCGGTCTGGGCGAGCCCCGACGACGTGCAGGTGGCGCCCGAGCAGGAGCGCCAGCTGGCGAAGCTGCTCGGCCTTTCTGCCGCCGAGCTGCGCAAGCGGCTGGAGGAAAAGAGCCGGGACTTCGTCTATCTGCGCCGGCAGATGCCGCCGGACGAGGCCGCCACGGTGATGCGGCTGCATGTCCCCGGCATCTTCCTGCAGCGCGAGTATCGGCGCTACTACCCGGCGGGTGAGGTCGCCTCGCATCTGGTCGGCTTCACCAGCGTGGACGAGGCCGGGCAGGAAGGCCTCGAACTCGCGCAGCAGAAGTGGCTCGCCGGCAAGCCCGGCAGCCGGCGCGTCATCAAGGACCGGCTCGGCCATATCGTCGAGGACGTGGAAGGCATCCGCGCGCCGCAGGAAGGGCGCGACCTGCGGCTGTCGATCGACAGCAAGATCCAGTACCTGGCCTATCGCGAGCTCAAGAACGCGGTGCTGTCGAACAAGGCGCGTGCCGGCGGCATCGTCGTGCTCGACGCCAAGAACGGCGAAGTGCTGGCGCTCGCCAACTACCCCAGCTACAACCCGAACAATCGCGAGACGCGCGACCCGGGCCGCTATCGCAACCGCGCCGTCACCGATCTCTTCGAGCCGGGTTCGACGCTGAAGCCCTTTACCGCCGCCGCTGCGCTCGCCTCCGGCCAGTACACCCCCGATACGGTGATTCAGACCGCACCCGGTCGGCTCGAGATCGGGCGCCAAGTCATTCACGACGCGCACCCGAATGGCGCGCTCACCGTAGCGCAGGTGATCCAGAAATCCTCCAACGTGGGCGCCGCCAAGATGGCGCTCGCGATGCCCAAGGAAAAGCTCTGGGCCACGCTCTCCGGGGCGGGCTTCGGCACCCTGCCGCAAAGCGGCATGCCGGGCGAGGTCGCCGGCCGGCTGCGCAGTCACTCCACCTGGCTGCCGATCGAGCAGGCCACGCTCTCCTATGGTCACGGCATTTCGGTCAGCCTGCTGCAGCTCGCGCGCGCCTACACGATCTTCACGAGCGACGGCGAACTGATGCCGGTCACGGTGTTGCCCTCCACCACGCCGCCGACACCGCAGCGAGTGGTGAAGCCGGCGGCGGCGCTCGCCGTGCGCCGCATGCTGGAGACGGTGACGCAGCCGGGCGGCACCGCGCCGAAGGCGCAGGTCACGGGCTATCGCGTCGGTGGCAAGACCGGCACTGCGCACAAGCTGGAAAACGGCGGCTACGCGCCCGACAAGTACGTGTCGTCCTTCGTCGGTTTCGCGCCCGTCTCGGATCCGCGTCTCATCGTCGCGGTGATGATCGACGATCCCCGCGCCGGGGCGTATTACGGTGGGGTCGTCGCCGCACCCGTGTTCAGCAGCGTGATGGCCGGATCGCTGCGGCTCCTGGCGGTACCGCCGGATGCGCCGGAGGCGCTCGGTTCGCCGCTCGACGCACCCGAGATCCGGGAGGAAGTATGAGCCGGACTGCTGCCTCGGGTGCGCCGCGTCGGCTGGAGCCGGCGGCACTCGCCGCGCGCGGCGTGACGGTGACGCGCCTGGAGGCCGACAGCCGGCGCGTGCGCCAGGGCGACACCTTCGTCGCGTGTCCCGGCGACACGCACGACGGCCGCAACTTCATCCCGCAGGCGATCGCGGCAGGCGCCGCGTCGGTGCTGTGGGAGGCGGGAGGCTTCCGCTGGCATGCCGAGTGGCGCGTGCCGAATCTCGGCGTGCCGCGGCTCAGGGCGCGTGTCGGCGAGCTTGCCGCCGCGATCCACGGCCACCCCTCGCGCGCCTTGTGGATGATCGGCGTCACCGGCACCAACGGCAAGACGTCGTGCAGCCACTGGCTGGCGCAGTCGCTCACGCGCTGCGGCCGGCGCACCGGCATCGTCGGCACGCTCGGCAACGGCTTTCCCGGCTCGCTTGGCGCCGCAACCCACACCACGCCGGACGCGATCGCCCTGCAATCGATCTTCGCCGACTTCATCGCCCGCGGTGCGCACGGTGTGGCCATGGAAGTGTCCTCGCACGGGCTGGAGCAGGGGCGCGTGAGCGGCACCGAGTTCGACGTCGCGCTCCTCACCAATCTCACGCGCGACCACCTCGACTACCACGGCACGATGCGGCGCTACCGCGCGGCGAAGGCGAAGCTCTTCCGCCTGCCCACGCTGAGGCACGTCGTGCTCAATCTCGACGACGCGTTCGGCGTCGCGCTCGCGGCGCGGCTCGCGGGCGGCAAGGCCGGTGTCATCGGCTACGGCTTCCGGCGCACGGTCGACGTGCCGCGCAACGTGTGGCGCGTCCGCGGCAGCAGGTTGCGCGTCAGCGAAGCGGGGATCGGCTTCGACGTCGCGAGCCCGTGGGGCACTGCGCGGCTCGAAAGCCCGCAGCTCGGGCGCTTCAACGCCGCCAATCTGCTCGGCTGCCTGGCCGTGCTGCTGGCATCCGACATCCCGCTGGACGACGCCGTCGCCGCGCTCGCCCGTGTCGCGCGGATTCCCGGCCGTGTCGAGCATCTCGGCGGCGAAGGCCGGCCGCTGGTCGTCGTCGACTATGCGCACACGCCGGACGCGCTGGAGAAGGTGCTGCGCACTCTGCGCGAACTCCTGCCGCGGCCGCAGCGTGGGATGGCGGGCGCGCGCCTTCTGTGCATCTTCGGCTGCGGCGGCAATCGCGATGCCGGCAAGCGCCCGCTGATGGGAGAAGTCGCGACACGGCTCGCCGACGAGGTGATCGTCACCAGCGACAACCCGCGCCTGGAGGAGCCGCGCGCGATCATCGAACAGATCATCGCCGGGGCGCATGCCAACTACCACGTCATCGAGGACCGCGCGAACGCCATCGCCGAGGGGATCGCCCGCGCCCGTCCCGGCGACATCGTGCTGATCGCCGGCAAGGGTCACGAGCCTTACCAGGAGATCGGCACGGCGCGGCTGCCGTTCAGCGATGCCGAGGTCGCGCAGCTCGCCCTCGACGATGCGGGGATGCGGGGATGAGCGCGCCGTTCCTCACCCTCGTCGAGGCCGCACGCGCGATGCAGGCGGAGTACCGCGGACCCGACGCGCCGTTCACGGGCGTGTCGACGGATACGCGCGCCATTGCGAAAGACGAGCTCTTCTTCGCGCTCTCCGGCGAGCGCTTCGACGGCAGTGCGTTCGTGGCGGATGCGCTCACCAAGGGCGCGCTCGCCGCGGTGGTCGCGCGCAGCGCCCTGGAGGGCGTGGGCAATGCGCCGCGTGAGCGGCTCGTCGTCGTCGACGACCCCCGGCTTGCGCTCGGCCGTCTCGCCGCGTACTGGCGCGAGCGCTTCACCGGTCCGCTGCTGGCGCTCACCGGCAGCAACGGCAAGACGACGGTGAAGGAAATGACGGCAGCGATCCTCGCGGTTGCGGCAGGCGGCCGCGAGCGCGTGCTCGCCACCGTCGGCAATCTCAACAACGACATCGGCGTGCCGCTCACGCTGCTGCGCCTCAACCCGCAGGATCACCGCTACGCCGTGGTGGAGATGGGGATGAACCACGCGGGCGAGATCGCGTATCTCTCGGGACTCGCGAGCCCCGATGTCGCGCTCGTCAACAATGCCGGTGTCGCGCACATCGAGAACCTCCGCTCGCGCGAGGCGATCGCGCGTGCGAAGGGCGAGATCTTCTCGGGGCTCCGGCCCGGCGGCAC